>NZ_JBEXFG010000033.1:76557-86150 GCF_040606675.1 Streptomyces sp. NPDC005393
ACAGCGCACCCTTGGTCGAAGGGAGAATCCCGGCCGCCCGCGGATCGCGCTCGCTCGCGTACCGCAGGGCCCGCGCCAGCGCCTTGAACTGGCACTCGACGATGTGGTGGGCGTTGCGCCCGTACGGGACGTGGACATGCAGGGCGATCTGCGCCTGGGCCACGAAGGACTCCAGGATGTGCCGCGTCATCGTGGTGTCGTAGGTGCCGATCATCGGCGCCATGTTCTCCGGCTCGCTGTGCACGAGATACGGGCGGCCGGAGAGGTCGACGGTCACCTGGGCCAGCGACTCGTCCAGCGGCACCGTGCAGTTGCCGAAGCGGTAGATGCCCACCTTGTCGCCGAGCGCCTGCTTGAAGGCGGCGCCGAGCGCGAGGGCGGTGTCCTCGATGGTGTGGTGGGTGTCGATGTGCAGGTCGCCCTCGGTCTTGACCGTGAGGTCGAAGAGGCCGTGGCGGCCGAGCTGGTCGAGCATGTGGTCGTAGAAGCCGACACCCGTTGACACATCGACCTGTCCGGTGCCGTCGAGGTCGATCTCGACGACGACCGAGGTCTCCTTGGTGCTGCGCTCCACGCGTCCCACGCGGGTCATGCGCTCGTCTCCTTCATCAGCTCGCGTACCGCGTCGAGGAACGCGTCGTTCTCGGTCGGGGTGCCCGCGGTGACCCTCAGCCACCCCGGTACGCCGTTGTCACGGACCAGGACGCCCCGGTCCAGCAGGGACTGCCACGCCGCGTGGGCGTCCTCGAAGCGTCCGAACTGCACGAAGTTGGCGTCCGAGTCGGTCACCTCGCAGCCGATGCTGCGCAGCTCGCGCACCAGCCGGTCGCGCTCGGCCTTGAGCGCCTCGACGTACCCCAGCAGCGTATCGGTGTGCTCCAGGGCGGCCAGCGCGGTGGCCTGGGTGACGGCGGACAGGTGGTACGGCAACCGGACGAGCTGGACGGCGTCCACCACGGCCGGATGCGCGGCGAGATAGCCGAGCCGCAGCCCGGCCGCGCCGAACGCCTTGGACATCGTCCGGGAGAGGACCAGCCGCGGCCGCCCCTCGATCAGCGGGAGCAGCGACGGGCGGTGGCTGAACTCCCCGTACGCCTCGTCCACGACGACGAGCGCCCCGGCGCTGTCCGCCCTGGCCGCCTGCGCCGCCTCGTGCAGGGCGAGCACCGTCCCGGCCTCGACGGCCGTCCCCGTCGGATTGTTCGGGGAGGTGATGAAGACGACGTCGGGGCGGTGCTCGGTGATGGCCTTACAGGCCGCGTCCACATCGATGGTGAAATCCGGATTCCGCGGACCGGAAATCCAGCCGGTGCCGGTGGAGCGCGAGATCAGCGCGTGCATCGAGTAGGAGGGCTCGAAGCCGATCGCGGTGCGCCCCGGCCCGCCGAAGGTCTGGAGCAGCTGCTGCAGCACCTCGTTCGACCCGTTGGCCGCCCACACCTGGGCCGGCCCCACCTCGAGCCCGGCCGTACGGGTCAGATACCGCGCCAGCTCGGTACGGAGCTCCACCGCGTCCCGGTCCGGGTAGCGGTTGAGATGGCGGGCCGCCTCGGCGACCCGCTCCGTGATCCGCGCCACCAGCGGCTCGGGCAGCGGATACGGGCTCTCGTTGGTGTTCAGCCGTACGGGGACATCGAGCTGCGGGGCGCCGTACGGGGACTTGCCACGGAGCTCGTCCCGGATCGGGAGATCGTCAATGCCGGTCACTTGCTCGGTGGCACCTTCCAGTCGAACCTTGCCTTCACCGCGGCGCCGTGGGCGGGCAGATCCTCCGCCTCGGCGAGCGTCACCACATGGCCCGCGACCTCGGCCAGCGCCTCGCGGCTGTAGTCCACCACGTGGATGCCGCGCAGGAAGGACTGCACGGACAGCCCCGAGGAGTGGCAGGCACAGCCGCCCGTGGGCAGCACATGGTTGGAGCCCGCGGCATAGTCGCCGAGCGAGACCGGTGCGTACGCCCCGACGAAGATCGCCCCGGCGTTCCGCACCCGGGCCGCGACCGCCGCCGCGTCTTCCGTCTGGATCTCCAGATGCTCGGCCGCGTACGCGTCCACGACGGCCAGGCCCTGCTCAAGGCCGTCGACCAGCACGATGCCGGACTGCCGCCCGCTCAGAGCCGGGGCGATCCGGTCCTCGACGTGCTTGGTCGCGCCGATCTGGACCTCCAGCTCCTTCTCGACCGCGGTGGCCAGCTCCTCGGAGTCGGTGACCAGCACGGACGCGGCCAGCGGGTCGTGCTCGGCCTGGCTGATCAGGTCCGCGGCGACATGCACCGGATCGGCGGTCGCGTCGGCGAGGATCGCGATCTCGGTCGGGCCGGCCTCGGCGTCGATGCCGATACGCCCCTTGAGCAGCCGCTTGGCCGCGGCGACCCAGATATTGCCCGGCCCGGTCACCATCGCGGCCGGACGGCAGTCCTCCGTGCCGTACGCGAACATCGCCACGGCCTGGGCGCCGCCCGCCGCGTACACCTCATCGACGCCCAGCAGCGCACAGGCCGCCAGGATCGTGGGGTGCGGCAGCCCGCCGAAGTCACTCTGCGGCGGCGAGGCGACGGCCATCGAGCCGACCCCGGCCTCCTGCGCGGGCACCACATTCATCACCACGGAGGACGGATAGACGGACCGCCCGCCCGGTACGTAGAGCCCCACCCGCTCGACCGGCACCCAGCGCTCGGTGACCGTGCCGCCCGGCACGACCTGCGTGGTGTGGTCGGCGCGCCGCTGCTCGCGGTGGACCAGCCGGGCCCGCCGGACGGACTCCTCCAGTGCGGCCCGCACGGCCGGGTCCAGCTCCGCCAGGGCACGCTTCAGCGCCTCCGCCGGTACCCGGACCTGCTCTATCGTGACGCCGTCGAACCGATGCGCGTAGTCGATCAGCGCCGCGGTGCCACGATGGCGCACGTCGTCGCAGATGGGCCGCACCTTCTCCAGGGCGGCCTCGACGTCGAGCTCGGCACGGGGCAGCAGGTCACGGTCGATCCCGCCCTCGGGGAAGGCGGCACCGCGCAGATCGATTCGGGAGATCACGCGATCAATTGTCTCAGACCCGCACCGGCGCCCCTCCCCCCGTATCAGTCAGTGATACGCACACTCTAAGTTGACCCTGACCGTTGGCGTTCAACCGGTTACTCAGCGGGAATGTGGTCCGTACGGGGATACGGAGAACAGGAGGGCACACGGCTGTGACCGAGCCGCACGATGGCGACCCACCCCCCGGGCTCGACCTGACCACCGCGGAGTGGGGCATGTGGCAGGCGTTCCGCAACGGCAGCACCCACGATCTGCGGACCTCCCACCCCCAGCGGAACGACCCCTCCGGCCCCTACGCCTGGGGCCCCGAGCGCAGTGTCCGCGCGCGCGTCGTCGCCCTCCTGCTGCTGGACGGTCCGCCCGCCCAGCCGGGCCGGGTCGCCGCGCTCAAGCTCAACGGGGTGCACATCACCGGCACGCTCGACCTGGCCGGCGGGGTGATCAATCCATACGTCGAGCTGAAGAACTGCCGCTTCGAGAGGGAGGTCCTGCTCCCCGAATCGCATTTCACCACCCTGCGCCTGGTGGGCTGCGCCCTGCCCCGGCTGGAGGCGGCCCGGCTGCGCACCGAGGGCGATCTGCATCTGCCGCGCTGCGTGGTCGAGCACGGCATCCGGCTCACTGACGCCCACATCGGTACGGATTTACTCCTCAACCAGCTGATCGTGCGCCGGGACCGCCGGGGCCTGTCGATCAGCGCCGACGGGCTGACCGTCGCCCAGGACTTCCAGGCCGACATGATCGAGTCGTACGGCGAGCTGAGCCTGCGCGGCGCGCAGGTCGGCGTGTCGCTCAGTCTGCGCGGCAGCCGGCTGCGCAATCCGTACGGGCGGCGGGCGCTCAACGCACCGCAGTTGACCGTCGAGCGCAGCCTGTACCTCACCAGCGGCGGGGTCAGCACCTACTCCAGCGGTTCCACCCCGCCCTACGGCACCGCCAGCACGCCCACCCGCGGCACGCGCATCCAGCGCTTCGAATGCGAGGGCGGGATCCGGCTGGACGACGGGCGGATCGGCGACGCCATCGACTTCGACCAGGCCCGCTTCATCATGGAGAGCGACCAGGAGCTGTCGCTGCGCCGCGTCCAGACCCCCGAACTGCGCTTCATCGGGGAGCG
Organism: Streptomyces sp. NPDC005393; assembly: GCF_040606675.1. Lineage (NCBI taxonomy): Bacteria > Bacillati > Actinomycetota > Actinomycetes > Kitasatosporales > Streptomycetaceae > Streptomyces > Streptomyces sp. NPDC005393. The sequence continues at coordinate 80,707 of NZ_JBEXFG010000033.1, forward strand.
GCCGCAGCGTGGACGGGTCATCCTGTCCGGCGCCCGGGTCGTCAACCTTGTCGACAAATCGGTGAGCTGGCCGGGGCCCGGCGGGCTGACCATGGCCGGGTTCTCCTACGAATGCCTGATCCCGCGCGGCCACTTCCCGCTGGCCCGGCGGCTGGAGTGGGTGGCCGCCGCGACCCCGGAGTACGCGCCCGAGCCGTACGAGATGCTGGCGAACTCGCTGCGCGCCAGCGGCGAGGACGCCGACGCGCGCGAAGTGCTGCTCGCCAAGCAGCGCCGCCGCCGTGAAACCCTGCCGCCCGCCGGGAAGATGTGGGGCTACCTCCAGGACTGGACCGTGGCCTACGGCTACCGCCCCGGGCGGGCGGCGGTGTGGATGGCGGTGCTGTGGGCGGTCGGTTCCGTCTTCTTCGCCCACAACAGACCGGAGGCCATCAAGCCGGCTGAATCCCCGAACTGGAACGCCACGCTCTACACCCTCGACCTGCTGATCCCGGTCGTCGATCTGGGCCAGGACGGCTACTGGAAACCCGCCGGCGCGGTCCAATGGGCGACCATCGTCATGATCCTGCTGGGCTGGGTGTTGGCGACCACGGTCGCCGCCGGCGCCTCCCGGCTGCTGCGCCGCCAGTGAAGTGGGACGCGCGGGGCCATTAGGCTTACGCCCCGTGACCTCCGCGCGCCTTCCGCTCTTCCCGCTGAACACGGTGGTGTTCCCGGGGCTCGTCATGCCCCTGAACGTCTTCGAGCAGCGGTACCGCTCCCTGATGCGCGATCTGTCGGCGCTCCCCGAGGACGCGCCGCGCCGGTTCGGGGTGATCGCGATCCGGGACGGCCATGAGGCCGCCCCCAGCGCGCTCGGCCTCCCGGACGCCGTCACCCTGCCCGACCGCGGCCCCGCCGCCGGGTTCGGGCCGGATCCCGCCAAGTCCTTCTACCCCGTCGGCTGTGTCGTGGACGCGGCCACCATCCGGGAACAGGAGGACGGCACCTTCGAGGTGCTCGCCACCGGCACCACCCGCTTCCAACTGCTCTCCGTCGATTCCTCCGGCCCATACCTCACCGCCGAGGTCAAAGAGCTGGAGGAAGAACAGGGCGACGGCGCCGGGGCGCTGGCCTCCGGGGTCGTACGGGCCTTCCGGACCTACCAGAAGCGGCTCGCGGGCGCCCGCGAACGCACCCTCGCCGCCGAGCAGGACCTGCCGGGCGAGCCGTCCGTGCTCTCCTACCTCGTCGCGGCCGCCGCCGTGCTCGACACGCCCGCCAAGCAGCGGCTGCTCCAGGCACCGGACACAGCCAGCCGGCTGGCCGAGGAGCTGAAAATGCTGCGCGCCGAGAGCGCGGTCATCGGTAAGCTCCCGTCGCTCCCCGCCGTCGATCTGACCCGCCGCCCCACCAGCCCCAACTGACGCACCGGATATGGCCAAGAAGCCCAGGAAGAACGCCGCCGGCACCCCCGCCACCACGGCTCTGACCGCCGCGGGGACGCCCTTCACCCTGCACTCCTACGACCACGACCCCGCCGCCCCCTCCTACGGCGAGGAGGCCGCGGCGGCGCTCGGCATCGAGCCGGGCCGGGTCTTCAAGACCCTCATCGCCAGCGTCGACGACCGCCTCACCGTCGCGATCGTCCCCGTCTCCGCGACCCTCGACCTCAAGGCCCTCGCGGCGGCGGTCGGCGGCAAGCGCGCCACGATGGCGGACCCGGCGGCGGCCGAGCGCACCACGGGTTACGTCCGCGGCGGCATCTCCCCCCTCGGCCAGCGCAAGCGCCTCCCCACGGCCCTGGACGCCTCCGCGACCGCGCACGCCACGATCCATGTCTCGGCGGGCCGCCGCGGCCTGGAGGTCGAGCTCTCCCCCACGGACCTGGCAACCCTCACGGAAGCGGTCCTGGCCCCCATCGCCCGCCTGAACGCGTAGCGGTACGCCCGACATACGGTCCGGGGCTCCGCCCCGGATCCCGGTTTCGGGGGCTCCACCCCCACACCCCGCTCGAACGGGAAACCGGGCCAGCGCCCGGGAGGGGATGGGGAGCACCCACCCCCACGCCACCGGGACCGGGGGCCGGGCCACCGGGACCGGAAGCCGCCGACGCTCGGCACCCGGGAAACGACCTACCGCGCCGCCGGAAACGGCTCCGGCTCCGGGTCCCTCGGGCCGAACAGGCCCGTCAGGACCAGGTGCAGCACCATCGCCGCCACCGACCACGACAGCAGCGCGCCCTTCGCGCCCAGCTTCAGGGGGCCGTCGAAGGTGACGCCCTTGCCGGCGTCCTTCGCATGGGCCACCACGTTCGAGGTCGGGCCCAGCCATACGCCGAGCCGCCACGCGATGATCGAGGCGAGCACCCCGCCGATCGCCAGCCCGATGACCAGGGCGATGCCGCCGTGCCGGAAGAGGAGGAACACCACAAGCGCCGATACGGCCCCGAAGGCCAGCGCGAGCAGCGTGAAGACGCCGTCCGCGCCGATCGCGTCCTCCCCCTCGGAGTTCTTCAGATAGACGGCGGAGCCGCCGTCCCAGACCAGGGGAACCTTCGGCGCCAGCCACAGCCACAGCAGACCGAGCAGCACCCCGGACACCGCCACGGCGATCGCCACCAGCGACGCCTGGACCAGCTCGGCCCGCAACTCAGGCCCGGGCTCGGAGTGCTCGGCGTGCTCGGCGTGCTCCGGGTCGGAGGGATACGGCGCGGAGGAGTCCTGATACGGCGGCTCGGGCCGGCCATCGGCGGACTCGTCGTGCGGCGAAGGCTGATCATGTGGCGTCAACGGTGCGGTCACCCCGTCATCGTGCCAGGCGGATGGCGTACATCGGTCAGCGGGAGGTCCGCTGCGGCGCGTCACCGCACGGCCGCCCGCCGGTATGCCCAGGTCGCGGCGGCAAGCGACACCACGGCCACCCCCGCGCACACCCCGAGGTCGGCGCAGACCACCAACCAGTCGGGCTGCCCGTCGAAGGACCGCGCCAAGGCTTCCACACCGTACGTCGACGGCAGCAGATCACGCGCGTACGACACTACCTCCGGCATGCGCCCGGCCGGCAGCACCCCCAGCAGCAGCGCGGCGGACATCCCCAACTGCCCGCAGAGCGTGGCGAGTTCCTGGCGCGGGGCGAGCAGTCCGAGCGCGGCGCCGAGACCGGCGAGGGCGGCTCCGGACAGGGGGATCACGGCGGCGAGGATCCACAGATGCCCCATCGGCAGCTGGAAGAGGGTGCTGCCCACGATCGCGGTGACGGCCGTTCCGGGCGCGGTGAAGGAGGCGTACGCGGCGGCCGCGCCGAGCACGACGGCGGCGGGCGGCACGGGCAGGGTCGCGTAGTGGTCGAGCCCGCCGCTCGCCCGCAGCTGGCCGAAGTACTGCGCGAGGAGGTTGAGCGCCACGAAGGCGACGACGAGCACGCTGGACCCGGCGACCACGGACCGCGCCTCGCTTCCGCCGTCCACGACCCCGCGCATCAGGATCATGATCCCGACGGACTGGAAGGTCGCCACGAACAGCAGCGGTATCCGGGCCACCCGGGCCCGCGACAGCTGGGCCCGGTAGACCGCGGCGAGCGCGGGGAAGAGGCGCGCGGGGGCCGCCAGCGGGGCGGGCACGTCATCGGCCTCACCGGCCGGCACACCGGAGGCATCCGGTGCCCCGGACACACCGGACACACCGGACACGGCGGGCACGACACTCACGTTGCGCTGCTCCTCTTCGCCTACCTGCACTTACGGCTTGTTACGGACCCGGTCACCGCCGCGTTCACGCCTTCACCAGACCCTCCCTGCCCTCCGCGCGGCCGCCCAGGGCCACGTACACATCTTCCAGGCTGGGTGTCGCGAGGGTGAAATCGTCCAGCGCGGCGAAGGCGGGGCCTCCGGTCACGGTGGCGATGGCGGCGCGCGCGTCGTCCGCGGCGAGCCGCAGGGTCCAGCGGCGCCCGGAGGCGGCAGCGGCCTCCCGCAGAGCGGCGACCCCGGGGAGGTGCAGGGGCGGCTCGGCGCGCCAGACCAGCTCGACCCGCACCTCGTCGGCGACGAGCGCCTTGAGCCCGGCGGGCGTGTCGCAGGCGATGACCCGGCCGCGCTCCAGCACGGCGACCCGGTCGAGGACGGTCTCTGCCTCGATCACGTTGTGGGTGACGAGCAGCACCGTCACGCCCCGTTCGGCCCGCCGACGGTCGACGGCGGCCCACACGGCCCGCCGGGCGATGGGGTCCATCCCGGTGGTCGGCTCGTCCAGTACGAGCAGCGGCCGCTCCCCGACCAGCGCGGCGGCGACGCAGGCCAGCCGCCGCTGGCCGCCGGAGAGCTTCTTGAGCGGGCGCCCGGCGAACTCGCCCAGGCCCAGCTCCTCGATCACCGCGTCCCGCGCGGCACGGGCGGCGCGGAGATCGAGCCCGCGCAGCCGGGCGGTGGTCTCGGCCGCGAGGGAGACGGTCAGCTCGTCGAGCGCGGTCGAGTCCTGGCCGAGGTAGCCGAGGAGGCGGGCGGCGCGCTCGGGGTGGCGTACGAGATCGTGGCCGAGCACCCGCACACTGCCCTCGTCGGGCCGCAGCAGCCCGGTGAGCTGCCGTACGAGGGTGGACTTGCCGGCGCCATTGGGCCCGAGCAGTCCGAAGACCTCACCGCGGGCCACATCGAGGTCGATGCCGTCGCTGGCCCGGACGGCGGGCGTGGCGGGCGTGCCTCGGCGGCCGCGCGCCGCGGGATAGGTCTTGACCAGGCCGCGCACGGTGCACACCACATCGCCGCTCGTCGCCTGTTTCGCGCCCGTCCTCACGAGCTATGAGGGTACGCGCCCAAACACCCGGACTCGCCCTCGGGGCCTACTCGCCCGCCGCCGCGTGCTCGGCCGCCGTACGGAGATCGATCTCGCGCCAGAAGCCCGCCCGGATCGCATAGCGGTCGTGCTCGTCGATCTGGTCGTCCTTGTGGGCGAGCAGACCGAAGCGCGCGGCGTACCGCAGCAGTTCGCCGTCGATGCGGTGCGGGATGCGCGGATACTCGGTCGAGAGCTGCTGCAGATGGCCCGGCTCGGAGAGCCGCTCGATCCAGCGGCGGGCGAAGACCTGGCCGACCTCGAAGGGATCGCCGCTGACGGCGGTGATGTCCTCCTCGCGGTCGGCCCAGCGCTGCTCGGCGCTGGTGAGCTGGGCCAGCATGGGGAGATTGGCCGTCTCCGGCGGCTCGCCCACCCCGGCGGCCGGGCCGCGGTCGACCCAGCCCTTGTCGGAGGACCAGCGCAGGGTGGCGCTGGGGACCGGCTGCTGCCCCGTGTGTCCGCCGTGCCCGCCGGGGCCGCGGCCGAGTCCGGCGAGGTCCTTCGGGGTGGGCACGCCCTTCCCTCCGCCCGCGGCCGCGCTGAACCGGCGCGACGTGTTCGCCTCGCCGTCGAACCGGTGGGCGGACCCGCGGGCGCGGCTGCTGGACGGCAAGCAGTGGGAGGCCGTCT
>NZ_JBEXFG010000034.1:0-47161 GCF_040606675.1 Streptomyces sp. NPDC005393
GAGCGCACCGTCGAATCGCTGCGCGGCGCGCACCGGGCCACCGTGCACCTCTACAACGCCACCGCCCCCACCTTCCGCCGGGTCGTCTTCCGGGGCCGGCAGGGTCCGCGGCTCCGGCGCCCGGCGCGCGGGTCGCGAGCGAGACGCTGCGGCGCGCGGCGCGGGCGGAACGGGGCGTGGCGGAACCAGCGGCGGAACCGGATGAGCCGGACGGACCGGCCGGCGCGCCGTCGATACCGACCGTGACTCCGCCGCGCGAGGCGCGCGCGGGGCTCGCGGCGCCGCCGGCCGGGTCGGTGGACGCCGTGCCCTCACCGGTCGCCGTGTCCCCCAGGGGCGAGCGGTCCGGCTGGCCGCCCACGCCCGAGAGCCGGTGCAGGGCGCAGCGCAGCCGGGCCAGCCGCTCGGCGTACGCGTGCTCCAGCGCCAATGTGCCCGACAGCCACGCCAGCTCGGCGCGGAGCTGGTCGGACCAGGCCGTATCGGTGAGCGGGCGGTAGACGTACAGCGCGCCGCTGATCCGCCGGGCGGCCCGGCGCAGCAGCCGGGCGGCCTCGGCCGCCTCCTCGACATCGGATCCGCTCTCGCGGTGCAGCCGCAGACTGCGCAGGAAGTCCCCGGCCTGGGCGTGCAGATACGCCGACAGCACCTCCCCCGCCGTCGCCCGGCCCGCCGCCGATCCCTCCGGCAGCAGCTCGGTCGTGCGCTCCGTCATGTCGTCGTACCCCCCGGGCCCCGGCGCGGTGGGGCGGGGCGGGGTACCTGGCGCCTGCCCGGCCCCCGTAATCCCGAAGAGCGGCAGGTCATGTCGTTGAACCACGCCGTCGCCTCCGGGCGTCTATGAGCATCTCCTGAACATTCCGCAGCGGCTGACCGTCCGCGTCCGTCGCATGCCGCGTCCATTCGCCGTCCGGGCCCAGATGCCAGGAGGAGGTGGAGTCGGACATACCGGTTTCCAGCAGACGGTTGAGCGCGGCGCGGTGGGCGGGGTCGGTGACCCGTACCAGCGCCTCTATCCGGCGGTCCAGATTCCGGTGCATCATGTCGGCGCTGCCGATCCATACCTCCGGCTCGCCACCGTTCCCGAACGCGAACACCCGCGAGTGCTCAAGGAACCGCCCCAGGATGGAGCGGACCCGGATGTTCTCCGAGAGCCCGGGGACGCCCGGCCGGAGCGCGCAGATGCCGCGCACCCACACATCGACCGGCACCCCGGCCCGCGCCGCGCCGTAGAGGGCGTCGATGACGGCCTCGTCGACCATCGAATTGACCTTGATCCGGATATACGCGGGGCGCCCCGCACGATGGTGCGTGATCTCCTTGTTGATCCGCGTGATCAGCCCGTCGCGCAGCGACTTGGGAGCGACCAGCAGCCGCCGATAGGTCTCGCGCCGGGAGTAGCCGCTGAGCCGGTTGAAGAGGTCGGAGAGGTCCGCGCCGACCTTCGGATCGGCCGTCAGCAGCCCCAGATCCTCGTACAGCCGGGCCGTCTTCGGGTGGTAGTTGCCGGTGCCGACATGCGAGTAGCGGCGCAGCGTATCGCCTTCCTGGCGGACCACCAGCGACAGCTTGCAGTGGGTCTTCAGGCCCACCAGGCCGTAGACCACATGGCAGCCGGCCTCCTCCAGCTTGCGCGCCCACTTGATGTTGGCCTGCTCGTCGAAGCGGGCCTTGATCTCGACGAGCACCAGCACCTGCTTACCGGACTCGGCGGCGTCGATGAGCGCGTCGACGATCGGCGACTTGCCGGAGGTCCGGTAGAGCGTCTGCTTGATCGCGAGAACGTCCGGGTCGGCGGCGGCCTGCTCCAGGAACGCCTGGACGGAGGTGGAGAAGGAGTCGTACGGATGGTGCAGCAGGACGTCCCGCTCGCGCAGCGCGGCGAAGATGTCGGGCGCGGAGGCGGACTCCACCTCGGCGAGATCACGGTGGGTGCCCGCGACGAACTTCGGGTACTTCAGCTCGGGCCGGTCGGACGCGGCTATGTCGAAGAGCGCGGTCAGGTCGAGCGGCCCGGGGAGCGGATAGACCTCGGCCTCGGAGACCTTCAGCTCGCGCACCAGCAGGTCCAGGACGTACGGGTCGATGGACTCCTCGACCTCCAGCCGCACCGGAGGCCCGAAGCGGCGCCGCAGCAGCTCCTTCTCCAGGGCCTGGAGGAGATTCTCCGCGTCGTCCTCCTCGACCTCCAGGTCCTCGTTGCGGGTCACCCGGAACATATGGTGCGCGAGCACCTCCATGCCGGGGAACAGCTCCTCCAGATGCGCCGCGATCACGTCCTCCAGCGGCACATACCGCTGCGGCGACGCCTCCAGGAACCGCGAGAGCAGCGGCGGAACCTTCACCCGTGCGAAATGATCGTGGCCGCTCACCGGGTTGCGCACGACGACCGCGAGATTGAGCGAGAGCCCCGAGATATAGGGGAAGGGGTGCGCCGGGTCCACCGCCAGCGGGGTCAGCACGGGGAAGATCTGCTGGCGGAAGAGGGTGAAGAGGCGGGACTGTTCCTTCTCGGTGAGATCCGGCCAGCGGATCAGATGGATGCCCTCCTCGGCGAGCGCCGGGGCGATGTCCTGCTGATAGCAGGCGGCGTGCCGGGCCATGAGCTCACGGGACCGGGTCCATATCAGCTCCAGCACCTCACGGGGCTGCAGCCCGGAGGCGGAGCGGGTGGCGACGCCGGTCGCGATGCGCCGCTTGAGACCCGCGACCCGCACCATGAAGAACTCGTCCAGGTTGCTGGCGAAGATCGCGAGGAAGTTCGCCCGCTCCAGCAGCGGGGTCGCCGGGTCCTCGGCGAGTTCCAGCACCCGCTCGTTGAACGCCAGCCAGCTGCGCTCGCGGTCCAGGAACCGCCCCTGGGGCAGCTCGCCCTCCAGATCGGGCCCGGTACCGTCCTCGTACGAATCCAGATCGGCGTCGAGGTCAGGGTCCAGCGACCGCACCGCCGGGGCGGCGACCGCATGCGGCCGGTGGGCCGCGATCGAGCCGACCGAGGGCTGAGGCTGGGGCTGGGGCTGGGGGGTAACCGATGCCTGACCGCTGGAAGTGCTCATGACCTTATTGTTCCGCGCCGGGACGGAATGCGGCGTGACCGGAGCGGGTGCGGGAGCGGCACGGAGCCTCCGGTTCGACGAATTCGGCACAGCGGACTGCATTCAGTGATGCTTGCAACCGAGATTGAATCGCCGGTAACGGAGACATGGCGCGTAGGAAATCGGGATCCATCCCGCAGGGGTCCCGACGATCCTGACCGCGTCGTCCTCGCTCGCCACCTCACTGGATCCATCCCGCAGGCGTCCCGACGGTCCTGACCCCGTCGCCCTCGCTCGCCACCTCACTGGATCCATCCCGCAGGGGTCCCGACGGTCCTGACCGCGTCGTCCTCGCTCGCCACCTCACTGGATCCATCCCGCAGGCGTCCCGACGGTCCCCACTGCCCCGACTGTCCCGACCCCGCCGGATCACCGCACCCGGGCGCCTCAGGTCTCGGTGCGGTACATCAGGTCCGCCTCATGCGTGACAAAGCCGAGCCGATCGTAGACAGCGACGGCGGCGAGGTTGTCGGCGTCCACGTAGAGCATCGCGGTCGGCAACCCCTGGGCGGCCAGATGCCGCAGCCCGATCGCGGTCAGCGCCCGGCCGAGCCCGCCGCCCTGGGCGTCCGGCCGCACCCCCACCACATACACCTCGCCCAGCCGCTCCTCACCGTGCACCTTCGTCCAGTGGAATCCGACGATCTCACCCTCGCGTTCGGCGAGAAAGAACCCTTCGGGGTCGAACCAGTCCTCCCCCATACGGTCATCCAGATCGCGCTGGGTGAGCGAACCCTGCTCGGGGTGGTGGGCGAAGGCCGCGGCGTTGGCGGCCAGCCAGCCGGCGTCGTCCTCGCCCGGCCGGAAGGTCCGTACGGTCACCCCTTCCGGCAGCGTGGGCTCGTCGATGCCGAGCTCCGCGAGCGATCCGAGCGGCCGCCGCATCTGGCGCAGCTCGCGGAACAGGGTCAGCCCCAGCACCTGCGCGAGATGGCGCGCGGAGGCGTGGCCGCCGTGCGCCCACACCCGCAGCCGCTTACCGGACTCCTTCAGCAGGGTCACCCCCAGCGCCCGGCCGTGCCCCCGCCCGCGGTGCGCCGGATGCACGACCAGTTCGGCGGCCGGGGCCTCCACCGGGTCGGTGTCCTCCAGTTGCGCGTATCCGACCAGCCCGCCGCTCGGTTCGCGCAGCACCAGATGGCGTACCCCCTGCCGCTGCCCCCGCAGCTGTAGCCGCCCCTGTTCGGACACGGCCTGTTGCCCGTCGGCGCGCGCGGATTCCGTGATCAGCCGCAGCACCTCCTGGGCCACGGCGGGCGTCAGCTCCTCGAGGACCTCGATGCGGCGGGCCCCGGCCGCCTCGTTCACCACGTCATTCATGGGGCCGAGCCTACGACTCGGCCCCGGCGCGGCAGGCTGCCGCACCCGGCGACCCTGGCGCGTCTCGGCCCCCCGGGACGGGACATACCCCCCGAATGGGCGAGCTCCGGATCATGGCCGCCCCCGCGCAACCAGCTCGTAACCTCATCCCCCTGCCCCGCTACGCGCGTTGACCGTAAGCTGCCGCCCACCAACCACCACGGGGCACAAAGGGGACGACATGCCAGCGAGACCTCAACGGCGCGGGGCGGCCCGCCGGTTGGCCACGGGCGTCGCGGTGCTGGCGGCCACGGCCGGCATCCTGTCCGCCGCCAACCCGGACGCGCAGGCCGGCACCGCGGACAAGCACCGCCCGGTCAGCGCCGCGGACAAGCACCGCCCGGCCCGCACCGTCGATGTGCAGCTGCTGTCCTTCAACGATCTGCACGGAAACCTGGAGCCCCCGCAGGGCTCCTCGGGCACCGTCACCGAGACCCAGGCCGACGGCACCACCAAGTCCGTCCCGGCGGGCGGCGTCGAATACCTCGCCACCTCCCTCCGCAAGGCCCGCGCGGGTCATCAGTACTCCGTCACCGCCGCCGGCGGCGACATGATCGGCGCGAGCCCGCTGCTGTCCGGGCTCTTCCACGACGAGCCGACCATCGAGGCGCTCAACAAGCTCGACCTCGATGTGACGTCGGTCGGCAACCACGAGTTCGACGAGGGCGCGACCGAGCTCGCCCGGATGCAGAACGGCGGCTGCCACCCGAAGGACGGCTGCTACGAGAAGGGCAAGACCTTCCAGGGCGCCGACTTCCCCTACTTGGCCGCGAACGTCACCGACGAGAAGACCGGCAAGCCCCTCCTCAAGCCCTACACCGTGTGGACCCACAAGGGCGTGAGGATCGGCTTCATCGGAGTCACGCTCGAGGGCACCCCGGACATCGTCACCGCCGAGGGCGTCAAGGGCCTGAAGTTCCATGACGAGGTCGAGACGATCAACAAGTACGCCAAGGAGCTGCAGCGCAAGGGCGTCAAGTCGATCGTCGCGCTCATCCACGAGGGCGGGCTGCCCGCCTCCTCCTCGTACAACTACGACTGCGACAGCCCCGGCGCGGGCAACGGCCTCTCCGGCCCCATCGTGGACATCGCCAAGCACGTCACCCCGAAGGTCGACGCCCTGGTCACCGGCCACACCCACCAGGCGTACGCGTGCACCGTCCCGGACCCGTCCGGCACCCCACGCACCGTCACCTCCGCCGCCTCCTTCGGCCGTCTCTACACCGACACCACGCTCACCTACGACCGCCGCACCGGCGACATCGTGCGGACGAGCGTGAAGGGCGCGAACGCGGCGAACCACGTGGTCAACCGCGACCAGCCCAAGGCCCCGGACATGACCTCGCTGATCGCCCGCTGGAACAAGCTGGCCGCCCCGGTCGCCGGCAAGCCGGTCGGCCACGTCTCCGCCGAGATCCCCGGCCGCGGCTCCGGCGCCTACGAGTCGCCGCTCGGTGACGTCATCTCCGACGGCCAGCTCGAAGCGCTCTCCCCCACCGACAAGGGCGGCGCCCAACTCGCCCTCATGAACCCCGGCGGCATCCGCTCCGACCTCGCCTACAAGGCGTCGGGCAGCGAGGGGGACGGAGTCGTCACCTACGGCGAGGCCTTCACCGTCCAGCCCTTCACCAACATGATGAACGTCGTCGACCTGACCGGCGCCCAGCTCATCACCGCGCTCCAGCAGCAGGTCAGCGGCTCGAACGAGGCCAGCCCGAAGATCCTCCAGGTCTCCAGGGGCTTCACCTACACCCTCGACCTCACCCAGTCCGGCAAGGACCGCGTCGTCACCGACTCGGTCAAGCTGAACGGTGAGCCGATCGACCCGGCCAAGACCTACCGCGTCGCGATGAACGAATTCCTCGCGGGCGGCGGCGACGGCTTCCCCGTCTTCAAGGACGGCAAGAACAAGCTCGTCGGCGCCTCCGACCTGGACGCCTTCACCGCCTACCTGGGCGCCCACTCATCGGCGTCCTCCCCCTTGTCCCCGCCACCGGCGGACCGCATCACGATCAAGAAGTAACCCGCCACACGCACCACCGCGGCCCGGCTTCCCCCACAGGGGCGCCGGGCCGCGGTGCGTCAGAGCCTGACGTACAGCCCGTGCCGTGCCCCCGCCCGCCCCCCGTGAATCCCCGGCGGCGGGCCCCGGATCGCCCTACCCTGGAGGTCTTCGGAACGGCCGACACAGCCACGGGGGGACCGGGGCGCATGGATCCCGCAGTCATCAGCGCCCGGCTCGCGCCGGGTGTCGTCGTACCGCTGATCGCGCAGCTCTTCGTGACGGAGGGGCCCGGGGGACTGCCGGGGGATCGCCCGGTGCGGATTTCGGCGTTGGTGTCCTTCCAGGGGGATCGGCGCACACTGACCGAGCGCGATCTGACGCGGGTGGCCGGGGCGTTGGCGGAGGAGGCGCTGTGCGGAGTGCCTCTCGCGGAGAGGCGGGCGGTGACCGACGCGCTGGCGCGGACGCTGCACGCGCTCGGCACGGTGGACATGGACGACCTGCAGGCGGTGCGGCTGGGGCCCGAGGGGTTCGCGCGGCATCTGGCGGTCGCGGCGCCGGACGCCGACCGGGAGTTGTCGGCGGAGGCCGCCCGGCTGCACTCCGCGCTGTCGCGGGCCGTCTGCCCGCATATCCTGCGCTTCCTCACCGGGCGGTCCGCGTTTGTCACGGCCGCCGAGGACGCCGTCTTCGAGGAGCGTTACGCCCGGGACATCGTGGCCGGCCACGACCATCTGACGATCTACGGCATCGATCTGGCCGACTCCCCCGACACCTGGCCCCTGGACGCCGCGTATCTCAGCCTGGAGACCGAGACCGACGCGGGCCCCTCCGCCCCCGCCGAGCAGGCGCTGACCGGGCGGGACCGGGTGCTGCTGTGGGGCGTGGCGGGGTCGGGCAAGACCACGCTGGTGCAGTGGCTCGCGGTGTCCGTGGCGCGCGGCGATCTGCCCGCCCCGCTGGAGGGGCTGCGCGGGCGGGTGCCGTTCGTGCTGCCGGTGCGCAGATTCCGCCGCGACGGCTTTCCGGCGCCGGCCGCCTTTCTGTCCGCCGTCCGCCATCCCCAGGCCGGCGCCCAGCCGCCCGGCTGGGCCGAGCGGGTGCTGTCCGACGGGCGCGGGCTGCTGCTGGTCGACGGGATCGACGAGGCGCCCGAGGAGGACCGCGAGCAGCTGCGGCAGGCGCTGCGCGAGCTCCCGGCGCGCTATCCGGGAAATGTCTGGCTGGTCACCTCGCGCCCCTCGGCGGTACGGGAGAACTGGCTGGCCTCCGACCGCTTCGCCGAGCTGAAGCTGGCCCCGATGAGCCGCGAGGGCGTCACCGCATTCATTCGGCGCTGGCACACGGCGGCCCGCCAGGACGGAGCGGGCGGCACGGATCTCGACCTGCTGGACGGTTACGAGGAAACGCTGCTGGATGCCGTACGGATTACCCGGGACCTGGGGCGGCTGGCCACCAATCCGCTGATGTGCGGCCTCATCTGCGCGCTGCACCGGGACCGCCGGGGCTATCTGCCGCGCGGCCGGAAAGCCCTCTATGACGCGGCGCTTTCCATGCTGCTGGAACGGCGCGACCGCGAGCGCGCCATGCCGCCGCCGGATGGAATCGACCTTCCGCAGGAACCGAAGATCCGGCTGCTGCAGAAGCTCGCGCACTGGATGCTCCTCAACGGCAGGTCCGAAATGGACCGCGCCACCGCGATCGAGACCCTCGCCCGGCATCTTCCGGCCATTCCGCACGCGGCACGGCAGGGCGGGCCCGAGGAGATTTACCGCCATCTGCTCAACCGGACCGGTCTATTGCGCGAGCCCGCACCCGGATCGGTCGATTTCGTACACCGAACGTTCCAGGACTATCTGAGTGCCAGAGCGGTCGTGGAACGGCACGATTTCGACTTCCTGATCGACCACGCACACCTGGACGACTGGGAAGAAGTGATCAGAATGTCCGTCGCGCTCGCCCGCCCCGATGAATGCGTCTACCTCCTGGAGGGGCTGCTGGCCGCCCGTAAAGACGCCCGGCCGGTCCATGCCCGCCATCGCAAACTGCTCGCGGCCGCGTGCCTGGAACACGCGACGGAGCTGGCCCCCGAGGTACGTTCCCGGGTGCACCGCTATACCCGGGATCTGGTCCGTCCGACCACCCTGGAAGGCGCCCGCGCACTCGGCTGGATCGGGCCTATCGTGCTGGAAATGCTGCCCGATCCGACGGGCGTATCCGATGAGGAGGCCCATCGGCTGGCCGTGACCGCCGGCTCGATAGCCGACGACCGCGCCATCGACTATCTGGCCCGGCTGCGGGACCGCACCTCATGGGCGGTGCGGTCCCAGCTGGCCGGTGCCTGGCGGCGTTATGACACCGACCGCTACGCCGAGGAAATCATCGCCCATCTCGATGAGCGCGAACTCGACTTTCCGGTGACGGACCCGGATGAGCTACGGGCGCTGCGCCGGCTCGGCGGGCGTCCCTGCGTACAGATCGCGGGCGCTTTCACCCCGCGCCAGCTGACCGAGGGGCTGGTCGCCGAGCGGCTGACCGAGCTGTGGCTCGCGTACGACCTGGGCGAGCAGCGGAATCTGCGGTGGCTGAGCGCCTTCCCCCGGCTGCACACGCTGCGGGTGAGCGCCCGCAATGCCGAGGTGACCGGCGTACCGGAGGGCGTCCAGGTCATCGTGGCGGGCAGCTGAGCCCGCGGGCGGCTGAGGGCCCCGCACAACAGCGCTGGGGGCGCCGCCGCCGGTCGTCCCGCAGGGGCCCAGGCCGGGGAGACCGGGCGGGAGCCCCAGGAGCCGCGTCAGGGCCCGCGCAGGGGCGAGCCAGAAAAAGGGGCCGCCCCGGACCGTGCACGGTCCGGGGCGGCCCCTCAGCGCAGCCGGCGCGGCGCTTAGGCTTCCTTGCTCAGGTTCGGGCCCGCGCCACCGGCGGCGGACTCGATCGGCGGGGTGTCGGGCAGCGGCGACTTCTCCTCGCCGCGGAAGGTGAACTTCTTCTCCTCACCCTCGCCCTCGCTGTCCACGACCACGATGTGGCCCGGACGCAGCTCGCCGAAGAGGATCTTCTCCGACAGGATGTCCTCGATCTCGCGCTGGATCGTCCGGCGCAGCGGCCGGGCGCCCAGGACCGGGTCGTAGCCCTTCTTGGCGAGCAGCTTCTTGGCCTCGCCGCTGAGCTCGATGCCCATGTCGCGGTCCTTGAGCCGCTCGTCCACCTTGGTGATCATGAGGTCGACGATCTGGATGATGTCTTCCTCGGTGAGCTGGTGGAAGACGACGGTGTCGTCGACACGGTTGAGGAACTCGGGCCGGAAGTGCTGCTTGAGCTCCTCGTTGACCTTGTTCTTCATCCGCTCGTAGCCGGTCTTCGCATCGCCCTGGGCGGCGAAGCCCAGGTTGAAGCCCTTGGAGATGTCCCGGGTGCCGAGGTTGGTGGTCATGATGATCACCGTGTTCTTGAAGTCCACGACCCGGCCCTGGGAGTCGGTCAGCCGACCGTCCTCCAGGATCTGCAGCAGCGAGTTGAAGATGTCCGGGTGGGCCTTCTCGACCTCGTCGAAGAGGACCACGGAGAACGGCTTGCGGCGCACCTTCTCGGTGAGCTGGCCGCCCTCCTCGTAGCCCACGTATCCGGGCGGAGAGCCGAAGAGCCGCGAGACGGTGTGCTTCTCGCTGAACTCCGACATGTCGAGCGAGATCATCGCGTCCTCGTCGCCGAAGAGGAACTCGGCGAGAGTCTTGCTGAGCTCGGTCTTACCGACACCGGACGGGCCCGCGAAGATGAAGGAGCCGCCGGGGCGCTTGGGGTCCTTGAGGCCCGCACGCGTACGCCGGATGGCCTGGGAGAGCGCCTTGATGGCGTCCTTCTGGCCGATGACGCGCTTGTGCAGCTCGTCCTCCATGCGCAGCAGCCGGGAGGACTCCTCCTCGGTGAGCTTGAAGACCGGGATGCCGGTGGCCGTGGCCAGGACCTCGGCGATCAGCTCCTCGTCGACCTCGGCGACGACGTCCATGTCGCCGGCCTTCCACTCCTTCTCCCGCTTCGCCTTCGCGGCCAGGAGCTGCTTCTCCTTGTCGCGCAGGCCCGCGGCCATCTCGAAGTCCTGCGAGTCGATCGCGGACTCCTTCTCCCGGCGCACATCGGCGATCTTCTCGTCGAACTCGCGCAGGTCCGGCGGCGCGGTCATCCGGCGGATCCGCATCCGGGAGCCGGCCTCGTCGATCAGGTCGATCGCCTTGTCCGGCAGGAAGCGGTCCGAGATGTAGCGGTCGGCCAGGGTGGCGGCCGCGACCAGGGCCGAGTCCGTGATCGAGACGCGGTGGTGCGCCTCGTAACGGTCCCGCAGGCCCTTGAGGATCTCGATGGTGTGGGGCAGCGACGGCTCGGCGACCTGGATGGGCTGGAAGCGGCGCTCCAGCGCCGCGTCCTTCTCCAGGTACTTGCGGTACTCGTCGAGGGTCGTCGCGCCGATGGTCTGCAGCTCGCCTCGCGCCAGCATGGGCTTGAGGATGCTCGCGGCGTCGATCGCGCCCTCGGCGGCACCCGCACCCACCAGGGTGTGGAGCTCGTCGATGAACAGGATGATGTCGCCGCGGGTGCGGATCTCCTTGAGCACCTTCTTCAGGCGCTCCTCGAAGTCACCGCGGTAGCGGGAGCCCGCGACCAGGGCGCCCAGGTCCAGGGTGTAGAGGTGCTTGTCCTTGAGGGTCTCGGGCACCTCGCCCTTGACGATGGCCTGGGCCAGCCCCTCGACGACCGCCGTCTTGCCGACGCCGGGCTCGCCGATGAGGACCGGGTTGTTCTTGGTACGGCGCGACAGCACCTGCATGACCCGCTCGATCTCCTTCTCGCGCCCGATGACCGGGTCGAGCTTGGATTCGCGGGCGGCCTGCGTGAGATTGCGGCCGAACTGGTCCAGGACGAGCGAGGTGGAGGGAGTGCCCTCCGCCGGGCCGCCGGCGGTGGCGGCCTCCTTGCCCTGGTAACCGGAGAGCAGCTGGATGACCTGCTGCCGCACCCGGTTCAGATCGGCGCCCAGCTTCACGAGGACCTGGGCGGCGACGCCCTCGCCCTCGCGGATCAGGCCGAGCAGGATGTGCTCCGTACCGATGTAGTTGTGACCGAGCTGAAGGGCCTCGCGGAGCGACAGCTCCAGAACCTTCTTGGCACGGGGGGTGAAGGGGATGTGACCGGACGGGGCCTGCTGGCCCTGGCCGATGATCTCCTCCACCTGCTGGCGGACCGCCTCGAGCGAAATCCCGAGGCTCTCCAGGGCCTTAGCGGCGACACCCTCACCCTCGTGGATCAGGCCCAGGAGGATGTGCTCAGTGCCGATGTAGTTGTGGTTGAGCATCCGGGCTTCTTCCTGAGCCAGGACGACAACCCGCCGCGCACGGTCGGTGAACCTCTCGAACATCGTTAATCGCTCCTCAGAGCGGTCAGAAAGATCGGGGACGATCCCCTCCCTGTCCTTCCGCATGCTAGTCCCGCAACCCGGGACAGCTCATTCCAACTGCCGACAACCGTCCGGATGACCCCCGCTCGCGCGGGGCAGACAGCCACTGGCCTCCTGCCCGAACGGCCGACAACTGTCTCAACCCGATGGTGCGAGACGATGTTCCCGCAGGCCAAGCCTCTACGCCCACCGTCACTACGCCGATGGCGAACGCCACTCCCTGTCGACATGCGGACCGCCCCTCCCACTAGGGATGTCTTACCCGCTAGGAGAGACAGTCCATGCCGCACGGGCCGGTTCCATCCGCTACGGGCGAACAACCTTGCGCCCGTTCATCACCCCTGCACCACCCCCGGTCGGCACGCAGCGCACGCACGAGCACACGGAGCGTAACCCCCAGGGGAGGCGGGGAGTTTCTCCGGGCATGATCTCCAGTGCCCACGGCGCGAGGCGGTCCGCCCCGGCCGCCCGGTCACGCTGGTACGAGCGGGAGCTGGGCTGGCCGACGGCCGGCAGCGATCCCGTCGAACTGCTCACGGGGGTGGCCTTCGACGTCATCGAACTGCCGGCCGTCGCCGGTTTCGCGATGCTGCGGCGGGTGCCGCGGACCGGTCCGGTCGCGGTGGAGGGGCCCTGGATGCGGCTCCTGGTGGCCCCTGGCGGCGCCGACGAGCTGCCGGAGCTGCTCGACTGGCTGGAGTGGGGCGGCGTGCCCCTGGACCTGGCCGCGATCGGCGTCGGCGGCCGGATCACCGCACCGTGCCCCGCCTCCTCCTGGCCTCCTCCCGCGGCGCCCGCAGTGCGGGGCCCGCAGGAGGCCGCTGTGTGGCTGCGACCTCCCGAGCCGGGGGGCGGGCTGGAGCCGACGCTGCCGGTGACAGGCTTCGGGGGCGATGGGGGCGCCCCCGATCTCGTGCGACTCGTGGCCGCGGCGGCCACGGAGTGCCACCGAGCCCGGTTGCTGCGCGCCCGGCCGCTGCCCAGGCAGCGGCGAGCAGGGAAAGGGTGACGCGCTCAGCCGTTGGCCTTCTCGTACGCCTCACGAACGGTCGCCGGAACACGGCCGCGGTCGTTGACCTCGTAGCCGTTCTCCTTCGCCCAGGCGCGGATCTTCGCGGTGTCCTGGCTGCCGCCCGCCGCCGCGCGCGCCTTGCCGCGGCCGCCGGAGGCCCGGCCACCGGTGCGCCGGCCGCCCTTGGTGTACGGCTCCAGGGCATCCCGGAGCTTGTCCGCGTTGGCAGTGGTGAGGTCGATCTCGTAGCTCTTGCCGTCCAGCGCGAACGTCACGGTCTCGTTCGCCTCGCCGCCGTCGAGGTCGTCGACAAGAAGGACCTGAACCTTCTGTGCCATGGGGCTCCTTTCAGGGAAAACGGGGGGTTCGGGGCGCGGTGTTAGCCGCTGATGTCTCACCCCCCAGGTAATTACACTACGGGGGAATAGCAAACCGCCTTTCCCGAAAAAACACAAACCCCCTGGGAAGGTTCGACCGATCGACCAAGCGGGAAGCCTGCGGGAAGGCGATGTTCCGGAGCTATGTGATAGGGGAGCGATTCGGACATAGGGCCCGCGATCACAGTTGCAGAAGCATCCGGCTGTTGCCAAGGGTGTTCGGCTTCACCCGTTCGAGACCCAGGAACTCGGCGACGCCCTCGTCATAGGAACGCAGGAGCTCGCTGTAGACATCCCCGTCGACCGGGGTCTCGCCGATCTCCACGAAGCCGTGCTTGGTGAAGAAGTCGACTTCGAAGGTGAGGCAGAAAATGCGCCGCACGCCCAGCCAGCGCGCGGTCTGCAACAGCTTGTCGAGCACGAGGTGGCCTACACCACTGCCCTTGAGTGCCGGATGGACGGCGAGAGTGCGAACCTCCGCGAGGTCTTCCCACATGACGTGGAGCGCACCGCAGCCAATGACCTCCGCGTCCTCGTCCCGCTCCGCGACCCAGAACTCCTGGATGTCCTCGTAAAGCGTCACAGTCGCTTTGTCGAGCAGGATGCGATCGCCCACGTAGGAGTCGATGAGGCGGCGCACCGCCCGCACATCGCTGGTCCGGGCACGGCGGACGGTGACTACTTTTGATAGTGGGGAGGACATGACCGGACGCTATCGCCCCGTGTCATCGCCCCGACTCACCGGGGCTCTCGCGGGGCTCGCCGACTTGCGCGACGCGCATGGCATCCCGCAGCGCATCTCGCTGCTCTTCGGACATCATCCCGAAGAACGCGACGAGGGCGGCAGCCGGGTTGTCACTGGCCGACCACGCTTCGTTCATCAGTGCGGCCGAGTAGGCGGCGCGCGTGGAGACCGCGGCATATCGATAGGCGCGGCCTTCCACCTCCCTGCGGAGCCAGCCCTTCTGATGGAGGTTGTCCATTACGGTCATGACGGTGGTGTAGGCGATCGAGCGTTCCCGCTGAAGGTCTTCCAGGACTTCCCGGACCGTGACCGAGCGGTTCCACTTCCACACCCGCGTCATGACCGCGTCTTCGAGCTCTCCCAATGGCCGGGGCACACCGTGAATAATAGTGGGAGATGTCCCGAATGTCGGGAGATTTGCCCGGCAAAAGGCCGCACGTCCCGGGATGCGGTGCATCCCGGGACGTGCGGTGAAGGACGGCGCGCGATCAGGTCGCGTCGCGCGGCGTCGCCTGGCGGTCCGCCTCGGCGCGGGCGAGCGCCGCGTCCACCGCGGCGTCCTCCTTGGCCTTGTTGGCACCGCCCTGGCTCTTCACCATCGTCACGATCAACGCGATGAAGGCCACGGCCATCACGACGGGCGGGACCAGCGCGGAGACGTATTCCATGGCTCTCGGCCTCCTCATGCTCGAGGCCCCCAGATTACGCGGCGCGCGGGGTCAGGCGGAACGCGCCCCCGCGCCGGAGCCGCGCCGCGCCTCGTGATCCTGCGGCGGCGCGGGGCGGCGGCGCTTGGGCGGGAAGACCTCCGCCGGCGTCGGCACCGGGCGCCCGGGGCGCGGTCCACGGCCCGGCTCCCCCCGTTTCGGCTCCTCGCGGTCCGGCGCCGCGGGCTTCTTGTGCGGCTCCCGCTTCGGATCGTCGGCCATCCGCGTGGCCGCCGCGCCGCCCGGCAGGGCGCGCAGCCGAGCCGCCACGGGGCGCGAGCGGGGCAGCAGGGTCAGGCCGGCGCGCTCCGCGAGCCGGGCGCGTACGCCCCGCTCGGCAAGGCGCTCGCAGTGGCTCAGCAGCGCGCGCCGGCGCGCCGCCTCGCCGCCCCCAGTGGGGGACCCGCAGAGCGTACGGAGCGCGGCCAGGTCCTCCGGGAGCGGCTCGTAACCGG
The DNA here is from genome assembly GCF_040606675.1 of Streptomyces sp. NPDC005393. Classification (NCBI taxonomy): domain Bacteria; kingdom Bacillati; phylum Actinomycetota; class Actinomycetes; order Kitasatosporales; family Streptomycetaceae; genus Streptomyces; species Streptomyces sp. NPDC005393. Next base: position 15,205 of record NZ_JBEXFG010000034.1, read on the forward strand.
CCGCGAGGGCGCCCTGGAGCTGCTCGAGATAGCCGACGGCGGCGCCGGGGAGGGCGGCGCGGTAGCGGGCGAGCTCGTCGAGCAGGAACGCTCGCAGCCGCCCGCCCTCGCGGACCGCTTCGTCCACCGCCTCGGCGAGCCGGAGACAGTCCTGGACCTCCTCCGCCCGGTCCGGGCCGAGGGGGCCGGGAGAGGGAGTGACGGGGTCGGGTTGGAGGGCGATGGCGAGGGCGCGTCGGAGCACACGCAGCTCATCCGCACTGAACGCCATTCCGCCGCGGGATCCATATGGCGTGGGCATGGGGCGACTTTAAGTGCTAAGCGGACAATTTTCGCTGAGCGCCGGACGGTGCGGCGCGTTGCGGGTGGTGGCGCCGCCGTCGCCGCCCTCTCCCCGTGGCTCCCGTCCGCGGAAGCCAGGGGCGCTGGGGTGCTGGGTGCTGGGGTGCGTTCCGGCCCGGATCCCGGCCGGCGCGGGGCGGGACCGCGCTCGGGCCGGCTCTGAGCCGCTCGCGTTCCGCCTGTCAATACGGAATTCGAAGAGTTGTGTTTCTCTTGACCAACTCCTCGGCCGATGGCCCGGAGCCGACGACATCCGCGGCGAATTCGTCGATCCGGTACGGAACGGGGCCGGGAATTCCGAATGGGGCCGAGTGCGCAGGTGAAGACCCGGGCTTTCCGCCGCCCCCGCCCCGGGGCAGGGCCGGCGGGCCGGTGGCGGCTCTCAGCCGCGCGAGATGTTCCGCTCGTAGACCAGCCGGAGGCCGATCAGAGTCAGCCAGGGCTCATGCTCATCGATCACCGAGGACTCCCCCAGCACCATGGGGGCCAGCCCGCCGGTGGCGATGACCGTGACGTCCTCCGGGTCCTGGGCGAGCTCGCGCGCCATGCGCCGGACGATCCCGTCGACCTGGCCCGCGAAGCCGTAGAGGATGCCGGACTGCATGGCCTCCACGGTGTTCTTCCCGATCACACTGCGCGGACGGGCCAGCTCGATCTTGCGCAGCTGGGCGCCGCGCACGCCGAGCGCCTCGACCGAGATCTCGATGCCCGGCGCGATCACCCCGCCCACGTACTCACCGCGCGAGCTGACCGCGTCGAAGGTCGTCGCGGTGCCGAAGTCGACGACCACACACGGGCCTTCGTAGAGCTCGACGGCGGCCAGCGCGTTGATGATCCGGTCCGCGCCGACCTCCTTCGGGTTGTCCATCAGGATCGGCACACCGGTCTTCACCCCCGGCTCGACCAGCACCGACGGCACATCGCCGTAGTAGCGGCGGGTCACCTCGCGCAGCTCGTGCAGGACGGAGGGGACGGTGGCGCAGATCGAGATGCCCTCGATGCCGTCGCCCAGCTCCTCGCCGAGCAGCGGATGCGTCCCCATCAGCCCCTGCAGCAGCACGGCCAGTTCGTCGGCGGTGCGGCGGGCGTCGGTGGAGATCCGCCAGTGCTCGACGATCTCGTCGCCGTCGAACAGCCCCAGCACGGTGTGGGTATTGCCTACGTCGATGGTCAGCAGCATGGTCAGCTCACCTCGGCCTCGCGCAGGTCCAGGCCGATGTCCAGGATCGGGGAGGAGTGGGTGAGCGCGCCGACCGCCACATAGTCGACGCCCGCCTCTGCGTACGTACGGGCATTGGCGAGCGTCAGCCGGCCCGAGGACTCCAGGGCGGCGCGCCCCGCGACCAGCTCGACCGCCTTCCGGGTCAGCTCCGGGGTGAGGTTGTCGAGCAGGATCAGATCCGCGCCCGCCTCCAGCACCGGCGGAATCTGCTCGAGGGTGTCGACCTCCACCTCGATCGGCACATCCGGGAACTCGGCCCGCACCGCGCGGAACGCCTCCGCCACGCCGCCCGCCGCGATCACATGGTTGTCCTTGACGAGCGCGGCGTCCGACAGCGACATACGGTGGTTGACCCCGCCGCCGCAGCGCACCGCGTACTTCTCCAGCGCGCGCAGCCCCGGGGTGGTCTTGCGGGTGTCGCGGACCTTCGTCTCCGTACCCTCCAGGGCGTCCGCCCAGGCGCGGGTCGCGGTCGCGATACCGGAGAGGCGGCACAGCAGGTTGAGCGCGCTGCGCTCGCCGGTCAGCAGATCACGGGTGCGGGTGCGGACGCTGAGCAGCTTCTGGCCGGCGACGACCCGGTCGCCGTCCTCGACATGCCGCTCGACCTCGAACTCGTCGGTGCAGACGACGGACAGGATCGCCTCGGCGATCCGCAGCCCGGCGACGGTGCCCGCCTCACGGGCCGTGAAGTCGCCGGTGGCGAAGGCGTCCTCGGGGACGGTGGCCACGGTCGTGACATCCACGCCCTGGTCGAGGTCCTCCTCGATCGCCATATGGGCGATGTCCTCGACCTGGACGGGGTCGAGCCCGGCGAGGGTCAGCAGCTCGGCGAGGTCGGGGTCGAGGCCGCACTCCATCGGATCGAGCCCGTACGCGTCGTCGGCGTCGTCGCCGCCGCAGCCGCATGCGTCACCGCAGCCCGCCCCCTCGCCGGGGTAGCTGCCGATCTGCAGCAGCGGAAGGGCCACTGGCTGCTTGCGGTCGTCGGAGGTGCTGCTCACTGGTGCGGCTCCGTCTCGGGTCGGGGGGTGGGCTTGGGTGCGGGTGAGGGGAACGCTTCGGAGCCCGTCGTACGGATGTCGAGGGAGCCGTCGGGGCAAAGGGTGGTCAGGAGGTGGCGGCGCCAGCCGGTGTCGTCGCGGTCGGGGCGGTCCTCGCGCCAGTGGCAGCCGCGGGTCTCCTCACGGCGCAGCGCGGCGGCGACCAGGACCCGGGCGACGAGCAGGAGGTTGGCCGCCTCCCAGGTCTCGACACCGGGCTCGGCGGCCTTTCCGTCCCGCCGCAGTGCTTCGACGGCGTCGTACCGCACCGTGTCGAGCTCGGCGGCGGCGCGGGCCAGGCTCTCGGCGGACCGCAGCACGCCGGCGCCGCCGGTCATGATCCGCTGAATCGCGTAGCGGGCCTCGGGGGCCAGCAGCGGCCCCGCGGCCCGGCCGGCGGCCGGGGGGGCCGTCGGCGCCGCCGTCTCAGGGAGCGGGTGGGCGGTGATGTCATCGGCGATGCGCTCCGCGAAGACCAGGCCCTCCAGAAGGGAGTTGGAGGCCAGGCGGTTGGCGCCGTGGACGCCGGTGCAGGCGACCTCGCCGCACGCGTAGAGGCCGGGGACCGTCGTACGGCCGTGCAGATCGGTGCGCACGCCACCGCTCGCGTAGTGGGCGGCGGGGCCAACCGGAATGGGATCGGTCACCGGGTCGATGCCGTGCGCACGGCAGGCGGCGAGGATGGTCGGGAAGCGCCGCTCCCACATCCGCGCCCCGAAGTGGCGGGCGTCCAGGTACATATGCGCGGCGCCCTGCTCCAGCATCCGCCGCATGATGCCCTTGGCGACGATGTCGCGGGGCGCCAGCTCGGCCAGTTCATGCTGCCCCCGCATGAAGCGCACGCCGTCCCCGTCGACGAGATACGCGCCCTCGCCCCGCACCGCCTCGGAGACCAGCGGCTGCTGGCCCTCCGCCTCCGGGCCGAGCCACAGCACCGTGGGGTGGAACTGGACGAATTCGAGGTCGCTGACCTCCGCCCCCGCGCGCAGCGCGAGCGCGACGCCGTCGCCGGTCGAGACGGCGGGGTTGGTGGTCGCGGAGAAGACCTGGCCCATGCCGCCGGTCGCGAGGACGACCGCGCCCGCGCGCACCGCGCCCACGCCGTCGTGCTGACCCTCGCCCATGACGTGGAGGGTGACGCCGGACGCCCGGCCGGACGTGTCCCTCAGCAGATCCAGCGCGAGCGCGTTCTCAACGGTGTCGATCCCGGCCGCGCGCACCGCGTCGACCAGGGCGCGCGAGATCTCCGCACCGGTCGCGTCGCCGCCCGCGTGGGCGATCCGGCGGCGGTGGTGGCCGCCCTCACGGGTCAGCAGGATCTCGCCGGTGATGTCGTCGGCGTCGAAGCGGGCGCCGGTGGCGATGAGCCGGCGCACGGCGTCGGGCCCCTCGGTGACCAGCGTCCGTACGGCCCGCTCGTCACAGAGCCCGGCGCCCGCGACGAGCGTGTCGTCCAGGTGCTGTGCGGGGGTGTCGCCCTCGCCGAGGGCGGCGGCTATGCCGCCCTGGGCCCAGCGCGTGGAGCCGTCGTCGAGCCGGGCCTTGGTGACCACGGTGACCTTCGCCCCGGCGGCGGCGCAGCGCAGCGCGACGGTCAGGCCCGCGACGCCGGAGCCGACGACCACCACATCGGCGGCGATGGCCCAGCCGGGGGCGGGGGCGCGCAGGGCGGTGGCGGGGGCCACCTCGGTCGACCGTCGCGTCATCGGGCGGCTCCGAACCACAGCCGGATGTTGTCTATCAGGCGGGTGGCGCCGACCTTGGCGGCGACGGCGAGAACGGCCTCACCGGTGTGGTCGTCGGGGACCTCGGTGAAGTCGGCCGGGTCGACCAGGGCCACATAGTCGAGGGTGAGCGGTGGTTCGAGGAGGGCCGCCTCGGCGAGCACCGCGCGCGCCGCGGACCGCACCGCCTTCGGGGAGGCGACCCGTATCAGCCCGTCCTGCTCCTCCACAGCCGCGGGCGGCGCGGACCCGGCGCCCTGGGCCGCGAGCGCCCCCGCGTCGCGCCCCGCGAACAGCGCCCGGGACAGGGCCAGCGCGGTGGACCGCTCCGGCGCCAGCAGATAACGGTTACGGCTGGAGAGGGCGAGCCCGTCGCCCTCCCGGATGGTCGGGACGCCGACGACCTCGACCGGGAAGTTCAGATCGCGCACCATGCGCCGGACCAGCGCCAGCTGCTGTGCGTCCTTCTCGCCGAAGAAGGCGATGTCCGGCCGGGTGAGATGGAGCAGCTTGGCGACGACGGTGAGCATCCCGTCGAAGTGGCCGGGCCGGAAGGCGCCCTCGTACCCCTCGCCCATGGGCCCGGCGGCGATCCGGATCCGCGGCTCGCCGCCCGGATACACCTCCTCGGCCGACGGGGCGAACACGATGTCCGCGCCCGCCTCGGCCGCGACCTTGAGGTCGGCGTCGAGCGTGCGCGGATAGCGGTCGAGATCCTCGCCCGCGCCGAACTGCAGCGGGTTCACAAAGACCGTGACGGTCACCAGACCCTTGGCGCCGACCCGCCCGCGGGCGGCGCGGATGAGCGACGCGTGCCCGTCGTGCAGCGCGCCCATCGTCATGACGACCGCCGTACGCCCCGGCATGGCGAAGTGCGCGAGCGCGGTGTCGAATTCCGAGCGGCTCGGGAACAGCTCGGCATCCGGCTCGCCGGGGCACGCCTTGGTCCACAGCTTCGGGCTCATGTTTCCGTCCCTCCCCGGCCCCGTGCGTCAGAGACATCCGAGAGCACGCCCAGCAGGTCTTCCGCGAGCTCCGGCTTGAGCAGCCCGTGCGCGAGCGCCCGGTCCGCCGTCGTACGGGCCATCGCCAGATATCCGGCGACGGCCTGCGGCGCGCGCCGCCGCAACTCGGCGACATGCGCGGCCACCGTGCCCGCGTCACCGCGCGCGACCGGGCCGGTCAGCGCGGCGTCGCCGCTGCGCAGCGCGTTGTCCAGCGCGGCACCGAGCAGCGGGCCGAGCATCCGGTCGGGGGCCTCGACCCCGGCCTCGCGCAGCAGCTCCATGGACTGGGCGACCAGGGTCATGAGGTGGTTGGCGCCGATGGCGAGGGCCGCGTGGTAGAGCGGGCGGGCCTCCTCTTCGATCCACTCGGGCTCGCCGCCCATCTCGATGACCAGCGCCTCGGCCGCCAGCCGCAGCTCGCCCGGGGCGGTGACGCCGAAGGAGCAGCCCGCGAGTCGCTGGACGTCGACCGAGGTGCCGGTGAAGGTCATGACGGGGTGCAGCGCCAGCGGCAGCGCGCCGGCCCGCAGGGCGGGCTCCAGCACGCTGATGCCATAGCGGCCGGAGGTGTGCACCAGCAGCTGGCCCGGGCGCACCGCACCGGTCTCGGCGAGACCGCTCACCAGCTCGGGCAGGGCGTCGTCGGGGACGGTGAGCAGGACCAGCTCGGCGCGGGCCAGCACCTCGGCGGGCGGGACGATGGGGACTTCGGGGAGCAGAGTGGCGGCCCGGCGCACCGAGGCGTCGGAGACGCCGGAGGCGGCGACGGGGCGGTGCCCGGCCAGCCGCAGCGAGGCGGCGAGCGCGGGGCCGACGCGACCCGCGCCGACGACCCCTACGGTGAGCCTGGCAGGTCGGTCCTGCGGCTCGGGAAGTGGATGTGCGTTCACGCGACAACGGCCTTCCGTTCCAGTCCTCAGGGGGTACCGGACGATTCCCCGCCATGCTACGCGAGTGTTTCGAGGGGGCCCCGGTCGCGCCCCCAACCCTGTGGATAACTCTGTGGTCCGACGTACGCGCGTACGACATGATCGGGCCATGGCGGACGATACGGAGCAGGACCCGCGGTCCCGCAGGCTCGCGGCATGGCACGGCTCGAAGCGGACGCTCGCGCGCGGATCGGTGGAGACGCGGATCGGCGAACGGCTGGCCGGGCTCACGGCCGCCGCCTCCGCGTACGACCCGGACGGCTGGGTGGACTTCTACGGGGACGGCGTCGTCGAGGAGCTGGAGCGGCGGGTCGCCGAGGAGCTCGGCATGGAGGCCGCGGCCTTCTTCCCCACCGGCACCATGGCCCAGCAGATCGCGCTGCGCTGCTGGGCGGGGCGCACCGGGAACCCGGTGGTGGCGGTCCATCCGCTCGCGCATCTGGAGGTGCATGAGCGGGACGCGTATCTGACGGTGAGCGGGCTGCGCGCGGTGCGCCCGACGAGCGAGCCGCGGCTGCCCACCGCCGAGGAGATCCGCGACCTCGACGAGCCCTTCGGCACGCTCGCCCTCGAACTGCCGCTGCGCGACGCGGGCTTCGTGCTGCCCGCGTGGGACGAGCTCGTGGCGGTCGTGGAAGCCGCGCGCGAGCGGGAGGCGGTGGTGCACGTCGACGGGGCCCGGCTGTGGGAGTGCACACTGCACTTCGGCCGCGGGCTGCCGGAGATCGCGGCCCTCGCGGACTCCGTGTACGTGTCGTTCTACAAGTCGCTCGACGGCATCTCGGGGGCCGCGCTGGCCGGGCCCGAGACCCTGGTGGCGGAGGCGAAGGCGTGGCGGCACCGGTACGGCGGGCAGCTGTTCCAGCAGTGGCCGGCGGCGCTCGCCGCGCTGGCTGGCCTGGAGCGCGAGCTGCCGAGGCTGCCGTCGTACGTGGCGCACGCGCCGATCGTGGCGGAGGCGCTGCGCGCGGCGTTCACGGCCGCGGGGGTGGGGTGGTTCCGGGTGCATCCGGAGGTGCCGCACACCCACCAGTTCCAGGTGTGGCTGCCGTATCCGGCGGCGGCGCTGGACGAGGCGGGGGTGCGGCTGGCGGAGGAGACGCGGACGACGCTGTTCCGGCGCTGGCAGGAACCGGGGCCGCCGGGTCTGGCCATGACGGAGGTGACGGTCGCCTCACCCGCACTGGACTGGACGGCCGACGATGTCACAGCCGCGGTCGACGCCTTCCTTGTGCGGGTCCGGGAGATCACGGCCGGGGACGGCTGAGCGGCCGTACGCACCGGCCAGCCACCCCCGTACGGTCCGCAGGACACCCCGGCGCCGGGCCGGGCGCTCCTCGGACACGGCCCGGACGCGGACCGGCTCCACGAGGCGGCTTCCTGTGGCGCTCCGCCCGCTCCGATCTGCGCGCCGTCGCCCCTCGTGGATGAAGGACGCCTCAGCGGGGTGAGCCCCCGGCCCTGACCAGCCCCGTCTCGTAGGCCATCACCACCACCTGCACCCGGTCGCGCAGCTCCAGCTTGGTGAGGATGCGGCCCACATGGGTCTTCACGGTCGCCTCGGAGAGCACCAGCCGCGCCGCTATCTCGCCGTTCGACAGGCCCTGCGCGACCAGCAGCATGACCTCGCGCTCGCGCTCGGTGAGCCGCTCCAGTTCGGGCCGGCCGCCGCCCCTGCCTCCGCTCCCGCCCGGCAGCATCGGCGCGAAGCGGTCCAGCAGCCGGCGCGTCGTGCTGGGCGCGACGACGGCGTCACCGCTGTGCACCGCGCGGATCGCCGCGAGCAGCTCGCCCGGCGGCACGTCCTTGAGCATGAAGCCGCCGGCCCCGGCCTTGAGCGCGGAGAAGGCGTACTCGTCGAGATCGAAGGTGGTCAGGATGATGACCTTCGGCGCCCCCTCCCGCTCACAGATGCGCCGAGTCGCCTCTACTCCGTCCAGCTTCGGCATCCGGACGTCCATAAGGACGACATCCACCTGTGTGGAGCGCAGTACCTCCAGCGCCTCCACGCCGTCGCCCGCCTCGGCCACGACGTCCATATCGGGCTGGGCCGCGAGCACCATCCGGAAACCGGTGCGCAGCAGTACTTGGTCATCGACGAGCATGACGCGGATCGACATCCGGTCGGGTCCCTTCCCTCGGGCCTTCGGCACCTGTGCGTGACGACGGGCCATGGTGTGCCGACGGCTCAACCGGCCGGCTTCAACGGCAGCAGCGCGCTGATCCGGAAGCCGCCGCCCGGCCGCGGCCCCGCGTCGAGCGTGCCCCCCACCATGCCGACGCGCTCCCGCATCCCGATCAGCCCGTGCCCCTTGCCGTCGGCGCCGCCGTCCTCGTACATCTCACGCTGCGCACCCCGCCCGTCGTCCTCGACCAGCAGGCCGAGCCCGTCGTCGAAGTAGGTGAGGCGGACGCTCACGCCGACGTCCGGGCCGCCGTGCTTACGGGTGTTGGTGAGGGCCTCCTGCACGATGCGGTACGCGGTCAGCTCGACCCCGCTGGGCAGCTGGCGCGGGCTGCCCACGACCTTGAAGTCCACCGGCAGCCCGGCGCCGCGCACCTGCTCCACCAGGTCGTCGATCTGCTCGACGTCCGGCTGCGGGACATAGTCGCTCTCCTCGCCCGGCTCCCCCGTGCGCAGCACGCCCAGCAGCCGCCGCATCTCGGCGAGCGCCTGGCGGCCCGTGCCCGAGATCGTCTCCAGCGCCTGCCGGGCCTGCTCGGGCGAGGCGTCCATGACATACGCGGCGCCGTCCGCCTGGACCACCATCACCGACACATTATGGGCGACGACATCGTGCAGCTCGCGGGCGATCCGGGCCCGCTCGGCGGCCACCGCCACCTTCGCCTGCGCCTCGCGCTCCTTCTCCAGCCGGGCGGCACGCTCCTCCAGCTGGGCATAGTAGGCGCGGCGGGTGCGGATGGAGTCGCCGAGCACCCAGGCCAGGACGAAGGGGATGGTGACAAAGATCGCCGAGACGACGGCCTGCCACTGCGTCTGGTGCTCATTGGGCCAGCGCAGGCTCGATATGGCGGTCGCGCTCAGCGCGGCGGCGAGCGCGAACCGCGAGGCCGGGCGGGAGGCGGTGGCGGCCGCCGTATAGACGACCACCAGCATCGCGAAGTCGGTGGGGTTCGCCTTGACGTTCAGCACGAGCTGGGCGATGCCGCACACGGTGGCCAGCGCCAGCATCTTCTCGGGGGCGCGGCGGCGCAGCGCGATCGTCGTGGCCAGCGCCAGGATGATCGGCACGGCGGCGATCCGCGACGCGCTGCCCATGGGTGCCCGTACGACCCACAGCATCCCGAAACCGAAGAGGAGGACGGCCCAGAAGGTGTCCACCCCTGTCGGGTGCCTGCGGAGGAGGTCGTAGAGGCGCTGCACGTCACCCAGCGTAGGCATGGCGGATACCCGCATGGGTCAGCCCGAGGGGCGATCCGTATCGCCCCGCCCTACTCCCCAAGGTGGATGCCGCTCCGCTTAGCGTGGCCATGTGGCGAATGAGAAGCAGGAGTGGTGCGGGTGGCGCATGGCCGCCGAACGGGCGCTTTACGGTACGGACGGTTTCTTCCGGCGTACGGAAGGTCCGGGCGGCACGGGCGGGCCGGCCGGGCATTTCCGCACGTCGGTCCATGCCTCGCCGCTGTACGCACGGGCGGTCGCGGAGCTGCTGGGCCGGGTCGACGAGGCGCTGGGACGCCCGGCGGAGCTGGCGCTCGTGGACATGGGCGCGGGCCGCGGCGAGCTGCTCACCGGGGTGCTCGGCCTGGCGCCCGGCCTTCCGCACGGGCTGGGCGCGCGGCTGCGCCCGTACGCGGTGGAGCGGGCACCGCGGCCGACGGGTCTGGACGGCCGGATCGACTGGCTCGACACCCCGCCGAGTGGGCTGACCGGGCTGCTGTTCGCCAATGAGTGGCTGGACAACGTCCCTGTGGACGTCGCCGAGACCGACGCGGACGGCGTCCCGCGCCAGGTCCAGGTCGACATCGCGGCGGGGGACGGCACCGAGCGGCTCGGCGCCGAGGTGACCGGCGAGGACGCCGACTGGCTGGCCCGCTGGTGGCCCCTGGCGGGCGCCGAACCGGGGCTGCGGGCCGAGATCGGCCACTCGCGCGACACGGCGTGGGCGCACGCCGTGCGCTCCCTGCGGGCGGGGCTGGCGGTGGCCGTCGACTACGCCCACGAGCGCGCCACCCGGCCGCCCTTCGGCACACTGACCGGCTTCCGCGACGGGCGCGAGGTGCGGCCCGTACCGGACGGCTCGTGCGATCTGACGGCGCATGTGGCGATGGACGCGTGCGCCGCGGCCGGCCCCGTGGACGCCGCCCCGGCCCTGCTGACCCAGCGCGACGCCCTGCGCGCGCTCGGCCTCGACGCCCGCCGCCCCCCGCTCGCCCTGGCCTCCAGCGACCCGGCCGGCTACGTACGGGCGCTGAGCGCGGCGGGCGAGGCGGCCGAGCTGACGGACCCCACGGGCCTGGGCGCCTTCACCTGGCTCCTCCAGCCGGTGGGGGCCGCGTGCGAGGGCCTGCGCCGCCTGTAGCGCCCGTAGCGGGCTCCGTCCCCCGCCGCCCCTCCCTTCCCGCCCTTCCCGGTCCGGCCGATACGCGGCCGGCTCCGCCGCGTGCGGACTGCGGCCCCGCAGAGCCCGATCGGAGGCTTCGCCCCCGGGCTCCGGATGCCTTCCGGCGAGCCCTCACGCGCCGCACGACGGGGCCGGGGCGGAGCCCCACCCGGCTTCAGGGCGGAGCCCCGGCAGGTGGTCGTGGGGGAGCTGACAGACTGGACCCATGACGGAGACGACAGTCGGCATCGGCGGCGCCGCGGAGAGCACCGACATGGTGCTCAACATCGGCCCACAGCACCCCTCCACCCACGGAGTGCTCCGGTTGCGGCTCGTCCTCGACGGCGAGCGCATCCAGCACGCCGAGCCGGTGATCGGCTATATGCACCGCGGCGCCGAGAAGCTCTTCGAGGCGCGCGACTACCGCCAGATCATCATGCTGGCCAACCGCCACGACTGGCTCTCCGCCTTCTCCAACGAGCTGGGCGTCGTCCTGGCCGTCGAGCGGATGCTGGGGATGGAGGTCCCGGAGCGCGCCGTATGGACGCGTACGCTGCTCGCCGAGCTGAACCGGGTCCTCAACCATCTGATGTTCCTCGGCTCCTACCCCCTGGAGCTCGGCGGCATCACGCCGATCTTCCACGCCTTCCGGGAGCGCGAGGATCTCCAGCACGTCATGGAGGAGATCTCCGGCGGCCGGATGCACTACATGTTCAACCGGGTCGGCGGCCTCAAGGAGGACCTCCCGGCGGGCTGGCTCGGCCGGGCGCGGCAGGCGGTGGCCGAGGTGCGGTCGCGGATGGACGTGTACGACCGGCTGGTGCTCGGCAATGAGATCTTCCGGGGCCGCACCCGCGGGATCGGCGTACTCACTCGGGAGACGGTGCACGCGTACGGGGTCAGCGGCCCCATCGCGCGCGCCTCGGGGGTCGACTTCGATCTGCGGCGCGACGAGCCGTATCTGGCGTACGGAGAGCTTCAGGACACCCTTGAGGTCGTCGTGCGCGAGGAGGGCGACTGTCTGGCCCGCTTCGAATGCCTGCTGGAGCAGACGCACAACTCCCTGGAGCTGGCGGACGCCTGTCTGGACCGGCTCGCCGAGCTCCCGCCGGGGCCGATCAACCAGCGGCTGCCGAAGGTGCTCAAGGCGCCCGAGGGCCACACCTACGCCTGGACCGAGAACCCGCTGGGCCTCAACGGCTACTACCTCGTCTCGAAGGGCGAGAAGACGCCGTACCGGCTGAAGCTCCGCTCGGCCTCGTACAACAACATTCAGGCGCTCACGGAGCTCCTGCCGGGCACGCTCGTCGCCGACATGGTGGCGATCCTGGGATCGCTCTTCTTCGTCGTCGGCGACATCGACAAATAACCGACGAGAAATAACCAGCACAGCACAGCGCGCCGCGGAAGCGGCGCGGCTACGAGATCGCGCTGCGCAGCCCCGCGATGTCGATCTGCTCGGTCTCGTCGTGCGCGGTCAGGTCGATGACCTCGCCCACGGCGCCCTTGCCGGCCTCGGCGAGCGTCTCCGCGCCGATCACATCGGCGAGGTCCTCCTCGGCGGGCTCAGGCTCCCGCTTCTGCTTCTTCGGGTGCTTCTTCTGGGTGCCGAAGTAGTCGAAGCCGCTCTCGGAACGAGAGGCGGCCCGGCGTGCCGCGGCATACGGCACCACCGCCGAGGCGGCCGTACGGGCGTGGTTGCGCGGCTCCTGGGGGCCGTCACGCTCGTCGGCCGCCGGGCGCTTCCCCAGCGCGGCGGCACCGTCCTTGTCCCGGTTCTCACTCCGGTCGCCCCGGTCCGCGTCCTTCTTCTGGGCTACTGCTTCCGGCTCGGCGGGCCGCTCCCGCCGCTTCTGCTGCCGCCGCGCGCTCTCCTTGAGCCTGCGCAGCGCCTCGTCGGCCTTGGCGTACGCGACGGTGATGGGCGCGGTGCCGGCCGGGCCGGCGGGCTCGCCCGGTTCGGACGAATCGCCCGCCTCGGTGCCCTCGGCGGTCCCGGCGGTCGCCTCCAGCTCCTTCGCCGGGGCCGCGGCCTCCAGCGCGAGCCGACGACGGCCCTCCAGCGCGCTGGCCCGCTCGGTCTCGGCCGTGGCGTAGCGGCGCAGCAGTTCGGCGTGCTCGTTACGGAGCCGGGCGAGCTCGGCCCGCTTGGCGCGCAGCCGGGTGTTGAGCGCGGTGCGGAGCTCGGCCGCCTTCTCGGCGTCCGCCTCGAGCTCCGCAATCCGCTCCTCGTACTTCAGCTCCTGGCGTGCGGTCTCGCTCGCGGCCTCCGCGACCCGGCGGCCCGCCGCCCGGTCCCAACGGCGCATCAGGACGGCGCCGACGACCGCGGCGGCGGCCGCGGTCGCGGCGAGCCCGCGAATCACGACCGTATCGCCGACCAGCCAGGCACCGGCGGCGCAGGTTATTGACGCGGCTGCGACCGACGCAGGGGGAAGGAGCCTGTGCAGGGGTGGGGATTGGCGGTGGCGTCCACGTGGCATGGCCCGAAACTTACCGTGCAAAGGGGTCGCTTGGGTGCCCGCCAGGCCAGATCTGTTGTCAATCCGTTGGCAAATGCGGCCGCGATCCCGGGCTATGCCCTCCCGCCTGCGGCTTCGATCCTACTTCACCAGCCCCTTGTCCTTCAGGTAGTCGGCGGCCACATCGGCGGGCTTGAGTCGCTCCGCGTCAACTTTCTTGTTGAGTTTGGTGAGATCGGCCGTCGTCAACACGGCGTTGAGCTTGTTCAGCGTGTCGGCGATCTTCTGCGAGCCGGCGGACTTCGCATTCACCACGGGAAGTACGTTGTCGGCATTCTGTAGATTTTTGTCGTCGGCGAGCAGCACCAGCCCGAACTGATCGAGGGTCGCGTCCGTCGTCGTGGTCAGGACCATCTGGTCCTTGCCGTCCTTGACCGCCTGCTTGGCCTGGACGCTGCCGATGTCCAGCGGGTCGATACCGGCGACGTCGATGCCGTACCGCTTCTCCAGACCCGGCCGGCAGAAGGGCCGCTTGGGGCATTCGTCGCCCGCCGCCAGCGTGACCTTCTGCTGTGACTTTCCGAGGTCGGAGAGCGTCGTGAGGTCATGCTTGCCGGCGAACTTCCGGCTCACCGCGAAGGCGTTCTGGTCCACGGCCTTGCCGGGGTCCAGCACCTTCAGCCCGCGCGGTTCGGCAAGCTTCTTCAGCGCCTTCACCGTGTCGTCGACGTCCGACGAGGCCACGGGGGAGGCATTCGGCCCGTTCTTCTTCTGGTTGAGGAATTCGGCGAGCGTCGCCGCGTACTCCGGTACGACATCCATCTGGCCCTTCTCCAGGGCCGGTTCGTACAGCTCACGGGTGTCGACCGTCTTGATGGAGGTGGAATAGCCCGCGTCCTTCAGGAGTCCCGCGTACAGCTCCGCGAGGATCTTCGACTCGGCGAAGGAGGCGGACCCGATCACCAGCGAGCCATTGCCGGGTTTGCCGGAGCTGTCGCCGCCGCCGGACTTCTCCAGGCTGTCGCCGCCACAGGCGGTCAGACCGATCGCCAGCGCCGCGACACCCGCCGCGGCTCCCGCCACCCGATAGATCTTGCTCATGGGTTCCCCATCCATAGTTGTCCGCGGGTGTTGTCCGCGGGGTGTTGTCCGCGGTGATCCCCGGTATCCGCGATATCCGCAGCTTCTACGTCGTCAGCGCCGGTGACTTCGGCGCCTGGTCGGCGGGCGGGCGGCGGGCCGCGGCCGACGGCCGTCCCGTCCTGCGCCGCATCGGGTCGAGCACCAGCCCGAGGACGACGAACACGCCTTCCACCAGCAGCGCGAGGGCCGCGACCAGCACCGCCCCGGCCACCACCTGAGGGGTGTCGGTGATCCGGAAGCCCGCCGTGATGATCCGGCCGAGACCGCCGCCGCCGGGCAGCGCCGCGAGCGTCGCGGTGGCCACGACCTGCACCGCGGCGGTCCGTACGCCCGTCATGATCAGTGGAAAGGCGAGCGGCAGCTCAACCCTGCGGATCAGCTGGCCGCCCGTCATCCCCATCCCGCGGGCCGCCTCGACGACCTCCCGGTCCGCCTCGCTGACCCCCACATACGCGTTGGTGAGCACCGGCGGGACGGCGAACAGCACCAGCGCGATGATCGTCGGCCACTGGCCATGCGTCCCCAGCGGGCTGAGCAGCAACAGCACCAGCACGGCGAACGTGGGCACGGCGCGCCCCGCGTTGGAGATGTTGATCGCGATGGCGCCGCCCTTGCCGATATGGCCGAGCAGCACGGCGATCGGCAGCGCCACCGCGCAGGAGATCACCAGGCAGACGAACGTCAGAAACAGATGCTGGCCGAGCCGGTGCCACACCCCGTCGGTGCCCGACCAGTGCGATCCGGTGGCCAGCCAGGTCCACGCCTTGCCGAGGACGCCCATCAGACGGTCTTCCTCCTCTTGCGCGCCCACGGCGTCAGCAGCCGCTGGACCCCGAGCAGCAGCAGATCCGCCACCACCGCCAGCGCCACGCACAGCACCGAAGCGGTGAGCACCTCCGCCTTGAAGAAGCTGCGCATGCCCTCGTAGATGAGATTGCCGAGACCGCCGTAGCCGATGATCGCGCCGACCGTGGTGAGCGAGACCGTGGAGACGGTGGTGATCCGCAGACCGGCCATCAGCGCGGGCAGCGCGAGGGGCAGCTCGACGCCGAAGAGCAGCCGCAGCGGCCCGTATCCCATGCCCCGCGCCGCCTCCCGCGCCTCCTCGGGCACCGAGGCGAGTCCGGCCATGATGTTGCGCACCAGGATCGTCAGCGAGTAGAGCACCAGTCCGGTGATCACCACCGCCATCGACACCCCGAAGACGGGCAGCAGCAGCGAGAACATCGCCAGCGACGGCACCGTGTAGAGGATCGTGGTCAGCCCCAGCACCGGCCCCGCCACCGCCCGCCATCTGCGGGCCAGCAGCGCGAGCGGGAAGGCGACCACCAGGCCGATCGCGACCGAAGCGAGTGTGATCCCCACATGCTGAAGCGTTGCGTCTGTCAGCTCCTGGCCGCGGGTGCGCACATACTCGCCGCATATCCACTCGTTACTGATCAGGCAGTTCCGGTCCGCCACACGCTCACCTCCCCCGTCGGGCCGCGGGCCATCCGGTCGTCGCAATTCCTGGGTGACCCTAACCCCGGACGATGACAATCTCGTCCGATCGCCACACAACAGCAACAATGTCTGCCACGAATGCGGCAACAATGGGGAGCCATGATCCGTTTCGAGGATGTCACCAAGCGCTACGCCGATGGCACGACGGCCGTGGACGGCCTGTCCTTCGAGGTGGCGGAGGGTGAGCTGGTCACGCTCGTCGGGCCCTCGGGCTGCGGCAAGACGACCACCATGAAAATGGTGAACCGGCTCATCGAACCGACCTCCGGCCGGATTCTGGTGGAGGGCCAGGACATCGCCCGGGCGGACCCGGTCAAGCTGCGCCGCCGTATCGGCTATGTCATTCAGCAGGTCGGTCTCTTCCCGCACAAAACCGTGCTGGAGAACACCGCCACCGTGCCGCATCTGCTGGGCTGGCAGCGGAAGAAGGGGCGCGAGCGCGCCGCCGCGCTGCTCGACCTCGTGGGGCTCGACCCGACCGTCTACGGCGACCGCTACCCGGATCAGCTCTCCGGCGGCCAGCGCCAGCGGGTCGGCGTGGCCCGCGCGTTGGCGGCGGATCCGCCAGTGCTGCTGATGGACGAGCCGTTCGGCGCCGTCGACCCGGTCGTACGGGAACATCTGCAGACCGAATTCCTGCGGCTTCAGTCGCAGGTGCGTAAAACAGTGCTCTTTGTGACGCATGACATCGAGGAGGCGGTCCGGCTCGGTGACCGCATCGCGGTCTACGGCTCGGGCCGGATCGAACAGTTCGACACCCCGGCCTCGGTGCTGGGCGCCCCCGCCACGCCGTACGTCGCCGACTTCGTCGGCGCGGACCGGGGGCTGAAGCGGCTGTCCATCACCCCCATCGAGCCCGGCGATCTCGAACAGCCGCCGGTCGTCCACCTCGACGACCCGCTCCCCAAGGCGGCCGCCCGGCTGTCGTCGGACGGGGCGCGCTGGGCCGTCGTCCTGGACGACGCGGAGCGACTGCACGGCTGGATCCCGGCGGAAGCGGCCGACGGCTCCACCGGGACCGTACGGGACCACGCACGGCGGATGGAGGCGTGGCTGCCGGTCGGGGCGCCGCTCAAGCAGGCGTTCTCCACGATGCTGCAGCACGACGCGGGCTGGATCGCGGTCCTCGACGGCGACCGCTTCCTCGGCGTCCTCACCCCGGCCCGCCTCCATGAGGCGCTGCGGAAGTCGATCGACGCGGACGCGGGCGGTATCGCGCGGGGAGACGTCGAACTCCAGACGGTCGCCGACGCGTAGCGATACGGCCGAGCGGGTCAGCGGTCGCTCAGGCGGCTGCCCAGCCACTCCAGCGCCCCCGGGACCTCCCGCTTCCAGGTGTTGAAGTTGTGGCCGCCCGTGCCCAGGATCATCGACGAGATCCTGGTCGGCTCCCCCCGCCGGTTCAGTCGCTTCACCTTGTTCACGAACCGCACCGTGTCCCGGTAGTTCTTCTCGCCGTGCTCGCTGCTGGACACCAGCAGCGACACCGGCGGGGCCGGCTTGTGGTCCAGGCGCCACATCAGATCGTTCTCACGTTCCAGCCGCGTGCTGCCGCCGAAGAGGTCGCCCGTGGTCGCGTCGGCCGGGGCCTTGTACGAGGGCGAGAGGCCGACGGCCACCGAGAAGGCGTCGGGGTGGCGCATCGCCATCTTCAAGGCACAGTAGCCGCCGGTGGAATTGCCGATGACGCCCCAGTTACGGGCCTGCTTCCCCACCCGGTAGTGCTCGGACACGGCCTTCGGCAGGTCCTTGGTGAAGAACGTCTCGGTCCGCGGCCCTCCGGGGACGTCCATGCACTCGGTG
Organism: Streptomyces sp. NPDC005393; assembly: GCF_040606675.1. Lineage (NCBI taxonomy): Bacteria > Bacillati > Actinomycetota > Actinomycetes > Kitasatosporales > Streptomycetaceae > Streptomyces > Streptomyces sp. NPDC005393. The sequence goes on from NZ_JBEXFG010000034.1 coordinate 32,948, forward strand.
TCGCGCGGCGGCGCGACCGTCGGCCGCATCATCACGAGGATGATCGGCTGCATCTTCGCCTCTTTGACCAACTTATGCGAGTTCTGAGGGTATTTCAGGCCATTGATCAGGGCTTCGGTGGTGCCCGGATAGCCGGTCAGCACCAGCGCGGCCGGGAAGGCCCGCTTGGCGTACTCGGGCTGGAAGTACTCCGGCGGCAGATAGATGTACGCCGGGCTGGCGATCCCCGAGACCGGTCCCTGAATGTTCACCTTCTCGATTCGCCCGGCGACCCTGGGCGCGGAGCCCCCATCCATGGTCATATGGCGGGTGTCGGTGACCCGCACCCGGGTACCGGGGGTGTCGTGGTCCACCACCACGCCCGGCTCGTTCTCGGTACCGAACAGGTCGGACCACGAGCCGTAGAAGCCGAACGACTGATTGGCGAACAATCCGAACGCAGCGAACACGGTGAGCTGGGTTGCCAGTAGCATGCCGACCCGGCCGAGAACGAGGGTCACCCCGCGCCCGGCCAGCCGCGGCCACAGCCATATCGTGGCTGCGAACACCAGCACCGCCGCGACGACAGCCACGATGACGATGTTGTTGCTCGTGAGACCCATCACTATCTTTCTGCCGGGCGGCCGGCTCCCCCGTGCCGCGGATGGAACCCCGCCCCCTCAAACGCCGTCTTGATGGGCGCAAATCGTGCAGATGCTGCGTCAGAGAACCAAAGATCCTCTTGACCGAAGCGACGGGAATGCAAATGTCTGACAGTCAAGATGCCGAAAAGTCCGGAGGGGTTCCCAGCCGGATACGGCGCCTGCTGCGCGGGCCGAGGCCGGAGGCGGTGCCCACCGCGGTCGGCACCGCCTGCACGCTGATCGGGCTGCTGGACATCGTCTTCCCCCGGCTGCGCTACAGCAGGGTGCACGCGCTCGCGGAGCTGCTGCCGGGCGCGGTGAGCTCGCTGGCCGCCGCCGCGTCGATCGTCGTGGGTTTGCTTCTGCTCATGCTGGCCCACGGTCTGAAGCGGCGTAAGCGGCGGGCCTGGGTGGCGGCGGTGGGGCTGCTGCCCGTCGGCGCGGCCGCACAGCTGCTCTACCGTCACTCGATCGTCGGGATGGCCCTCTCGCTCGTGCTCATGGCGGTGTTGCTGCGCTACCGCGACGAGTTCGCGGCGCTGCCGGACCCGCGCAGCCGCTGGTGGGCGCTGGCCAACCTCGTCATCATGGGCGGGGTCAGCGTCGGTCTCGGACTGCTCATCGTCCGTTCGCATCCGGACACCATCGAAGGAAACCCGTCGCTCAGCGAGCAGCTGGAGCATGTGCTGTGGGGGCTCTTCGGCTTCGAGGGCCCGGTCGGCTACCGCGAGGGCGCGGACTACACCGTCGGCTACTCGCTCGGCGCGCTCGGCCTGCTGACCGTCGCGACCACCGCCTATCTCGCCTTCCGCCCCGAGCACCCCGCCGCCCGGCTCACCCCTGCGGACGAGGAGCGGCTGCGCGCCCTGCTCGCCGCCCACGGACGCCGCGACTCACTCGGCCACTTCGCGCTCCGCCGCGACAAGGGCGTCGTCTTCTCCCCCAGCGGCAAGGCCGCCGTCTGCTACCGCGTGGTCTCCGGGGTGATGCTCGCCAGCGGTGACCCGGTCGGCGACGTCGAGGCCTGGCCGGGCGCCATCGCGTGCTTCATGGACGAGGCGCGGGCGCACTCCTGGACCCCCGCGGTGATGGGGTGCAGCGAGACCGGCGGTGAGGTGTGGACCCGGGAGACCGGCCTGGACGCGCTGGAGCTGGGCGACGAGGCGATCGTCGACGTCGCGGACTTCACCCTCTCGGGGCGCGCCATGCGCAATGTGCGCCAGATGGTCAAGCGCATCGAACGGGCCGGCTACGAGACCCGGGTGCGGCGCGCCGCCGATCTGGAGCCGGAGGAGCTGGAGACCATCCGCCGCGCCGCCGCCGACTGGCGGGGCACCGACACCGAGCGCGGCTTCTCCATGGCGCTCGGCCGGATCGGCGACCCGGCGGACGGGGACTCGGTCATCGCCACCGCCCACAAGGCCGCCGAGGACGGCGCCGACGAGGGCCCGTACGGGGACCTCAAGGCCGTACTGCACTTCGTGCCGTGGGGCGCGGACGGCATGTCGCTGGACCTCATGCGGCGCGACCGCGGCGCCGACCCGGGCATGAACGAGCTGCTGATCGTCGCCTCGCTGCAGGCCGCCCCGACCCTCGGCGTGGAGCGGGTGTCGCTGAACTTCGCGATGTTCCGCTCGGCGCTGGCGCGCGGCGAGAAGCTGGGCGCGGGACCGGTGCTGCGCGGCTGGCGGGCGCTGCTGGTCTTCCTCTCCCGCTGGTTCCAGATCGAGTCGCTGTACAAGTTCAACGCGAAGTTCCAGCCGCGCTGGGAGCCGCGTTTCGTGGTCTTCCGCAACACCCGCGATCTGCCGCGCATCGGCCTGGCGGCGATGCAGGCCGAGGGCTTCGTCTCGCTGGCCCTGCCCCGGCTGCTGCGCCGCGGGCGGCGCCACGAGCCCAAGCCCTGTGCCCATCAGCACACCGCCCGGCGCCGCGAGCTCGAGCAGGCCGCCTGAGCCCGCCCCCCGCGTCCCCCGTCGTCGGCCCGGGTACGCCTAGGCTGGGGGCATGAGGACGTTGCGTGAGCGGGGCCGGGTGGCCGGACTGCCGGAATGGGACCGGTGTGCGGTCATGGGCGTGGTGAACGTCACGCCCGACTCCTTCTCCGACGGCGGCCAGTGGTTCGACACCGAATTGGCCGTCAAGCACGGGCTCGACCTGGTCGCGGCCGGGGCCGACCTGGTGGACGTCGGAGGCGAGTCGACCCGGCCGGGCGCCGCGCGCGTCGACGAGGCCGAGGAGCTGCGCCGCGTGGTCCCGGTCGTACGGGAGCTGGTCGCGGCCGGAGCACAGGTGAGCGTGGACACCATGCGGGCCTCGGTCGCCGAGCGGGCCGTGGAGGCCGGCGCCCGGCTGGTCAACGATGTGAGCGGCGGCTGCGCCGACCCCGCGATGGTGCCGGTGGTGGCCGCGGCCGGGGTGCCCTTCGTGGTGATGCACTGGCGCGGCCAGTCGATCGACATGAACAACCGGGCGGTGTACGAGGACGTCGTCGGCGAGGTCGTCGCCGAGCTGCGCACCGGCGTGGAGCGGGCGGTCGCGGGCGGTATCGACCCGGAGCGGATGGTGATCGACCCGGGCCTCGGCTTCGCCAAGGACGCCGGGCACGACCTGACGCTGCTCGCCCATCTTTCCGCGCTGCGGGAGCTGGGCCGGCCGCTGCTGGTGGCGGCATCCCGCAAGCGGTTCCTGGGGCGGGTGCTGGCCGGGGACGGCGGCAGCCCGCCGCCCGCCCGGGAGCGGGACGCCGCGACGGCGGCGGTCACCGCCATCGCGGCGCGCGAGGGCGCATGGGCGGTGCGGGTGCACGAGGTGCGGGCGAGCGCGGACGCGGTGCGGGTGGCACGGGCCATCGAAGCCGCCGGGAACCCGGTGGGAGCACTGTGACTTCCCTTACGGACAGCGAGCGGGTGGCACTGGTGAACACCGCGCTGTACGAGGCCATGGAGCAGGGCGACCACGGGGCGCTGGAGCGGCTGTGGCTGGACTCACGCGATACCGAGGTGTCCTGTGTGCACCCCGGCTGGCCGGTGCTGCGCGGCCGGGGCGAGGTGCTCCGCTCATACGCGCTGATCATGGCGAATACGGACTACATCCAGTTCTTCCTGACGGACGTCGAGGTGTCGGTGATGGCCGACACCGCCCTGGTGACCTGCACCGAGAACATCCTCAGCGGCGCCCCGGCGGAGGAGGAGGGCCAGCTCGGCCCGCTGGTGGGGCAGCTGGTCGTGGCCACGAATGTGTTCCGTCGCACGGACGACGGCTGGAAGGTGTGGTCACACCACGGCTCCCCGGTGCTCGCGGAGAGTGACGACGGGCCGGACGGCCCCACGGGACCGGACGACGACGACCGGCTGATGCCGGACTGACGGACCCCGTTCGAGCCTCGCGAAGTGCGGGTAGAGGACTGTGGCGCGGGGCCGTGGCAGGAGCGCCGCGCCCCCGTGGGCGAGTGCCGCCGAGGCTCGCAGGTAGATTCGAGGGAGGTACCCCCGCAGCAGGCAGGGGACGGTGGTGCGTTCCGGACACGTCGGGACGTGCCCGCGTACCGACGACCAGCAGGAGTGATTCAGGTGGATCGTGTCGCGCTGCGCGGCCTGAAGGCTCGCGGGCACCACGGGGTGTTCCCCCATGAGCGCGAGGAGGGCCAGGACTTCGTCGTGGACCTCGTGCTCGGCCTGGACACTCGGCCCGCCGCGGCCGCCGACGACCTCACCCGTACCGTCCACTACGGAGTGGTGGCGGAGGAGGTCGTGGACGTGGTGCGGGGGGAGCCGGTCGATCTGATCGAGACGCTCGCCGAGCGGATCGCGGACCGGTGCCTCCAGCACGACGTGGTGCGGGAAGTCGAGGTGGTGGTGCACAAGCCGCAGGCCCCGATCACCGTGCCCTTTGACGACGTGACCATCACCATCACCCGGAGCCGAGCATGAGCAGCAGCGACCCGACCGTGCAGCCCGTTCCCACCTCCGTGGTGGAGCGGGTGGACGCCGCCGATGTGACCTTGAGCAACCCCAAACGGGCGGTGATCTCGCTCGGCAGCAATCTGGGCAACCGCCTGGAGATCCTGCAGGGCGCGATCGACGCGCTGGGGGACACCCCGGGCCTGCGGGTCAAGGCCGTATCGCCGGTGTACGAGACGGAGCCGTGGGGCGTGGAGCCCGGCAGCCAGCCGACGTACTTCAACGCGGTGGTGCTGATCAAGACCACGCTGCCGCCCTCCTCGCTGCTGGAGCGCGGCCACGCCATCGAAGAGGCGTTCGAGCGGGTGCGGGACGAGCGCTTCGGCCCGCGCACCATCGACGTGGATATCGTCGCGTATCAGGACGTGGTCTCCGACGACCCGGAGCTGACCCTGCCGCATCCGCGCGCCCATGAGCGCGCGTTCGTCCTGGTGCCGTGGTTCGACGTGGACCCGCAGGCCGAGTTCCCGGGGCGCGGGGCGATCTCGGCGCTGCTGGCCGAGGTGGGCCGGGACGGCGTAGAGGTGCGGACGGACCTGGAACTGCGACTGCCCGAATAGACGTTGATCCCGGTAGGTTCCGGGGACGTTGGCACGTACGAATTGAGGGGCGACCGCTCGGTGAAGCAACTTCGGATCGGGGTGCTGGTCGGGCTGTTCGCCGTGGCCGGTGTGGTGTCGTGGGCGGGGGCCCGGCTGTGGGACACGGTGGGGTCGCTGCCGGGCGTGCCGGTGGCGGCGCCCATCGTGCTGGCCCTGATCGCGGTCGTGCTGACCGCGACCGCGCTCTCACTGCGGGCGCGGCTGCGCGCCCAGCGCGAGCGCAGGCCCGGCGCGAAGGGCGTGGACCCGCTGGTGGCCGCCCGCGCGGTGGTCTTCGGACAGGCGAGCGCACTGGTCGCGGCCCTGATCTCGGGGATGTACGGCGGAGTGGGCGCCTTCCTGGCGATGGAGCAGCTGGATGTGCCGATCCGCCGTGACCAGGCGATCTACGCGGCGGCGTCCGTCCTGGCGGGCGCGGGCGTGATCGCGGCCGCGTTCTTCCTGGAGCGCGTCTGCAAGCTCCCGGAGGACGACGACAAGAACGGGAACGGGCCCAGCGCGGCGGCCCGCGCCTGAGGAGCCCTCGGCGCGGCCCCAGCGGGCTCGGCGCCGCCTCAGCGGGCCATGATGAGGCTCATCGCCTCGGCCCGGGTGGCGGGATCCCGCAGCTGGCCGCGCACGGCCGAGGTGAGGGTCTTGGCCCCGGGCTTACGGACGCCCCGCATCGTCATGCACATGTGCTCGCACTCGACCACGACGATCACCCCGCGCGGCTCCAGTATCCGCATCAGGGAGTCGGCTATCTGCGTGGTCAGCCGCTCCTGGACCTGGGGGCGGCGGGCGAAGACGTCCACCAGCCGGGCCAGCTTGGACAGCCCAGTGATCTTGCCGTCATTGGACGGGATGTAGCCGACGTGGGCGACGCCCACGAAGGGCACCAGATGGTGCTCGCAGGAGGACATCACCTCGATGTCCTTCACCAGCACCATCTCGTCATGGCCCAGGTCGAACGTGGTGGTCAGGACGTCTTCCGGCTGCTGCCACAGCCCCGAGAAGATCTCCTTGTACGCACGGGCCACCCGCCCCGGCGTCTCCCGCAGCCCCTCCCGGTCCGGGTCCTCGCCGACGGCGATCAGCAGCTCGCGGATCGCGTTCTCCGCGCGCTTCTCGTCGAACACGCCAATGGTGCCCTCACCGTCCAGAGTCACCGGGTCGGTCATGGAGCTGCCTCGTTCCTCATGTACACACACAAATGCGGAATGCCGCGTCCCCCAGGCTAGAACCTGGGGGACGCGGCATTCATTCCGGGGCCACCCGGGGCGTATCCGCCCCCGGTGACCTCGGTCAGCTCTCGGAGCCGGAGCCCGATTCCTCGGGCCGCTCCACGCCGTCCTCCGGGGCGGGGGTCTTCGCGAGCGAAGCCGCCGAGGTGGGCTGGGAGCCGTTCGCCGGGGCCAGCTCCTTGGGGGAGAGCACCGGCGGGCGGGTCGAGGGCGTACGCCGCGAGGAGCCGGTCCACGCCGGGCGGGCCGGGCGCTTGACGATCGGGGCGAAGATCTCGGCGATCTGCTCCTTGTTGAGCGTCTCCTTCTCCAGCAGCGCCAGGACCAGGTTGTCCAGGACGTCGCGGTTCTCGACGAGGATCTCCCACGCCTCGTTGTGCGCGGTCTCGATGAGCTTCTTGACCTCCTCGTCGACCAGCGCGGCGACCTCTTCGGAGTAGTCGCGCTGGTGAGCCATCTCACGGCCCAGGAAGGGCTCGGCGTTGTCGGAGCCGAACTTGATCGCACCGAGCCGCTCGGTCATGCCGTACTGCGTGACCATCGCGCGGGCCGTGGCGGTCGCCTTCTCGATGTCGTTGGACGCACCCGTGGTCGGGTCGTGGAAGACGAGCTCCTCGGCCGCCCGGCCGCCCATCATGTAGGCGAGCTGGTCCAGCATCTCGTTGCGCGTGGTCGAGTACTTGTCCTCGTCCGGCAGGACCATGGTGTAGCCCAGGGCCCGGCCGCGGGAGAGGATTGTGACCTTGTGCACCGGGTCGCTGTTCGGAGAAGCCGCCGCGACCAGGGCGTGACCGCCCTCGTGGTACGCGGTGATCTTCTTCTCCTTGTCGCTCATGATCCGGGTCCGCTTCTGCGGGCCGGCCACGACACGGTCGATCGCCTCGTCCAGGAAGTGGTTGTCGATCAGCTTCGCGTTGCTGCGGGCCGTCAGCAGGGCGGCCTCGTTCAGCACGTTCGACAGATCGGCACCGGTGAAGCCGGGGGTACGGCGGGCGACGGCCGACAGGTCGACGTCCGGCGCGACCGGCTTGCCCTTCTGGTGGACCTTGAGGATCTCCAGACGGCCCTGCATGTCCGGGCGGTCGACGGCGATCTGCCGGTCGAAGCGGCCCGGGCGCAGCAGCGCCGGGTCCAGGATGTCGGGCCGGTTGGTGGCGGCGATCAGGATGACGCCGCCCTTCACGTCGAAGCCGTCCATCTCGACGAGCAGCTGGTTCAGCGTCTGCTCGCGCTCGTCATGGCCGCCGCCCATGCCCGCGCCGCGGTGCCGGCCGACGGCGTCGATCTCGTCGACGAAGACGATGGCCGGGGCGTTGGCCTTGGCCTGCTCGAACAGGTCGCGGACCCGGGAGGCACCCACACCGACGAACATCTCGACGAAGTCGGAGCCGGAGATCGAGTAGAACGGGACACCCGCCTCGCCTGCGACGGCGCGCGCGAGCAGCGTCTTACCCGTACCGGGCGGGCCGTAGAGCAGCACACCCTTGGGGATCTTGGCGCCGACGGCCTGGAACTTCGCCGGCTCCTGCAGGAACTCCTTGATCTCCTGGAGCTCCTCGACCGCCTCGTCCGCCCCCGCCACATCGGTGAAGGTCGTCTTCGGCGTGTCCTTGGTGATCAGCTTGGCCTTCGACTTCCCGAAGTTCATCACCCGGGAGCCGCCGCCCTGCATCTGGTTCATCAGGAACAGGAAGACCACGACGATCAGCACGAACGGGAGCAGCGAGAGCAGAATCCCGACGAACGGGTTCTGCTTCGACGTCGAGACGTTGTACCCGTCGGGGATCCCGTTGTCCTTCTGGGCATTGGCCTGCAAGGTCCGGGCGAGGTCGACGCCCTGGTCACCGATGTAGGTGGCCTGGAGCTTGTCGCTGCCCGAGACCTTGGCGACATTGTCCTTGAGCTTGATCTTGATCTTGTGCTCGTCGCCGGTCGTCAGTTCGGCGGACTGGACCTGGTTCCTATTGATCGCCTTGACGACCTGGCTGGTGTCCACCGACTTGTAGCCGCCGGACGAGCCGACGACCTGCATCAACACGACCACGGCGAGGACGGCCAGCACGATCCACATGACCGGCCCACGGAAGTAGCGCTTCACGTCCATCCATACGGGGCGAAAGCGCCCCGTCCCTCCTGCCACAGTGAGGCACGGCAGCCCTGGAGGGGCCGCCTGTGCGTGCGGTGTATTTGCGGTGTATGAGCTGTGTAATCCTCAGTCTCGAAAAAGACTGACCTTCGGACGGTACCCCAGCATTGTCACCCGACGCCGCCGTGGACTGTTAACAAAACCGCCTTCCCCTGCTCCAACGGCGGGAAACCCTGTCGGGTTCCCCCCGCGGGGCCCAGGGGGCCGCGGTATGCCTCAGCCGCCGTAGACGTGCGGTGCGAGGGTGCCGACAAAGGGCAGGTTGCGGTACTTCTCCGCGTAGTCCAGGCCATAGCCGACGACGAACTCGTTCGGGATGTCGAAGCCGACCCACTTCACGTCGATGGCGACCTTGGCCGCCTCCGGCTTGCGCAACAGTGTGCACACGTTCAGTGAGGCGGGCTCGCGCGAGCCCAGGTTCGACAGCAGCCAGGACAGTGTCAGACCGGAGTCGATGATGTCCTCGACGATGAGGACGTGCTTGCCCTTGATGTCGGTGTCCAGATCCTTGAGGATACGCACCACGCCCGAGGACTGGGTGCCCGCGCCGTACGACGACACGGCCATCCAGTCCATGGTGACGGGGGTGGACAGCGCGCGCGCCAGGTCCGCCATCACCATCACCGCGCCCTTGAGGACTCCGATGATCAGCAGATCCTTGCCCGCGTACTCCGCGTCGATCTCAGCGGCCAGCTCGGCCAGCTTCGCCTTGATCTCTTCCTCGGTGATAAGGACCGACTTGAGGTCGGTGCCCATGTCCTTGTCGTCCACCCGCGCCACTCTCGCTCGACAATCCCGCTCATCGGCCCAGGCGGATCAGCCCTGCCGAATGACCAGTCTGCCACCCTCTCGGCGGACCTCGACCCGACCGGGGAGGTTGATGGCCCGCTGACCCCGCCAGCCGGTGATCAGCCGGTCCACCTCTTCGATGTGGCGGGCGAAGAGCGAACCGGCGGGCGCGCCCGCGGCGATGGCGGCACGGCGCAGCACCCGGCGGCGGACGGCGGTGGGCAGCCCGTGCAGTCCGACGGTGTCCAGCTGGACGGCCTCGGTGCCTCCGGTCGCCGCCCGTGCGGTGGTCATCACATCCGCCTCGGCGCGGGCGGCCCAGGCGTCGAGGGCGTCCGCGTCGTCGCGGGAGAGCTGGGCGGTGCGGGCGAGCGCCTCGACCACGCCCTTGCCGAGCGCCTTCTCCAGAACCGGCAGCGCCTCGTGGCGGACGCGGGAGCGGGTGTAGGACGGGTCCGCGTTGTGCGGATCCTCCCAGACGGGCAGCGACTGGGCCAGACACGCCTTGCGGACCGTGTGCCGGTCGAGCTGCAGGAAGGGGCGGCGGTAGCGGCCGCCGGCCCCGGAGACCCCGGCCATGCCGGACAGCGAGCGGGTGCCGGAGCCTCGGGCGAGCCCCAGCAGAACCGTCTCCGCCTGGTCGTCACGGGTGTGGCCGAGCAGGACGGCGGCGGCGCCATGGCGCTCGGCGGCGGAGTCGAGGGCGGCGTAGCGGGCGTCGCGGGCGGCGGCCTCTGGACCGCCGTCGCGGCCGACGGACACGGCGATGGACTCGACGGGCTCCAGCCCCAGGTCGCGCATGCGGTCGGCGACCTCGGAGGCGCGCGCGTCGGATCCCTGCTGCAGACCGTGGTCGACGGTGACACCGCCGGCGCGCAGCCCGAGCCGGGGGGCTTCGAAGGCGAGCGCGGAGGCGAGCGCCATGGAGTCGGCGCCGCCCGAGCAGGCGGCGAGCACGAGCGGCTCGTCGCCCCGGAGCTTTCCGCCCCGCGGGACGGAGCCGCGGGGGGCGGAGGCCGGGCGGGAGCGGGGCGAGGCCGAGTAGGCGACGAGGACGTCGTGGAGGACGCGGCGGACCGCCAGGCGTATCGCGGCGACCGCTGGATGGGGACCCATGTCCGTTTCCCATCTGTCATGCGAGGGGGGTGTACCTCGGGGGCGTACGAGATGTCGTCACGCTGAGTATGTCGATGGTGACAGAAGCGAGCTGTTCCCCGAGCATCGCACGCCTACCCGTCGCTAACGGTCCCTCGGACGAGTGATTAAGGGGGGCGTTCGTCCGACTCCGAGTGAGCCGGTTCTACGACTCCGCCTTACGGTGCACCCGCGCGACCCACTCCGTGGGTTTGCTGATCTCCGACTTGGTCGGAAGGGTGTTCGGCGAGGTCCACACCCGGTTGAAGCCGTCCATGCCGACCTCGTTCACCACGGCCCGTACGAACCGCTCACCGTCACGGTACTGCCGCAGCTTGGCGTCGAGCCCCAGCAGCTTGCGCAGCGCCTGGTCGAGCCGGCCGGCGCCGCTCGCCCGCCGCTTCTGGAACTTCTCGCGGATCTCCGCGACGGACGGCACGACCTCGGGGCCGACCCCGTCCATCACATAGTCAGCATGCCCCTCCAGCAGCGACATCACGGCGGTCAGCCGGGCCAGGATCTCGCGCTGGGCCGGGGTCTGGACGAGCTCGATGATGCTGGGCGCGCCGCGCTCCCCCGCCTCCTCGCCCTCCGGGCGGTGGCCGCTCAGCGACTGGAAGGCCTCGCGCACCCGCTCCAGCAGGGTCGCCGGATCCACATCGGTCTCGCCCAGGAACGCCTGGATCTCCGACTCGATGTGGTCGCGCAGCCATGGCACGGCCGTGAACTGGGTGCGGTGCGTCTCCTCGTGCAGCGACACCCACAGCCGGAAGTCGTGCGGGGCCACATCGAGCTCGCGCTCCACATGGACGATGTTCGGCGCCACCAGCAGCAGCCTGCCGCCGCCCGGGGCGCCGGCGGGCAGCTCACGCGTCGCGGGCGCGAAGGTCTCGTACTGGCCGAGCACCCGGGAGGCGAGGAACGACAGCAGCATCCCCAGCTCGACGCCGGTCACCTTGCCGCCGACCGCGCCGAGCACGGCCCCGCCGGGCAGTCCGCCGCGCCGGTCCTGCATCTTGCCGAGCAGCGGCTTGAGGATCTGGCGGAAGCCCGCGACATTCGCCTTGATCCAGCCCGCGCGGTCCACGACGAGGACGGGAGTGTCGGACGCCGGGCCGCCGGAGACGGCCATATGGGTGAACGCGCGGACGTGCTCCTCGGACGACTTGGCGTGCCGGCGCAGCTCCGCGACGACGGCCCGGGCCTCGTCGCGGCTGACGTCGGGCCCCGGGCGCACCAGCCGTGTCGCGGTCGCGACCGCGAGATTCCAGTCGACCATCTCCACACCACCGATGCTCGTCATGGCTTCACGGTACGTGGCCCGCGCGTCATGCGGGAGCGGACGAGGTCACCGCACACCCGGGCGCCTGGTGCTCCGTCACCGGCAGCCGCAGTTGGCGAGGGCCGAGGCCATCGTGTCCAGGGCGCGTTGGGCGCCGAGGGCGTCCGTGGTGCCGTTGGTCATGAAGGCGAAGACCAGCAGTCGGCCGTCCGCGTCCACGACGGTGCCCGCGAGGGTGTTGATCCCGGTGAGGGTGCCGGTCTTCGCGCGGACCACGCCCCGGCCGACCCCGTCCTGCGCGTAGCGGGTGCGCAGGGTGCCGGTGAAACCGGCCACCGGCAGCCCGGTGAGGATCGGCCGCAGCTCGGGGTGGCCGCGGTCGGCGGCCCGCACCAGCACCTGGGAGAGCAGCGCGGCCGACACGTGGTCGTCGCGGTCCAGCCCGCTGCCGTCCGCGATCCGCGCGCCGTCCAGCGGCAGCCGGAGCCCCCGCAGCCGGGCGGTCACGGCCTTCGCCGCGCCGTCGAAGCTCGCGGGCTCGGCGGCGGCGATGGCGGTCTGCCGGGCCAGGGCCTCGGCGATGTCGTTGTCGCTGGTCGTCAGCATCCGCTCGACGAGCGCGGACAGCGGCTGGGATCGGACGGCGGCCACCGCCCGGGGGTGCTTCCCCGCCTCCCGTGACCGCGGTTCGCCCGATACGTCCACACCGCGGTCGCGCAGCATCGACGCGAACGTACGGGCCGTATCGGCGGCCGGGTCCTCGGCGCGCGGCGCCGGGCCGTGGTCGCTGTTGTCCAGCCGGCCCTCGTCGGCCATCAGGGGGGTGACGGGCGAGATGTTCTCGTTGGGGCCGATCGGGTGCAGCTCGGGTCCCGAGTAGAGCGAGGTGTCATAGCCGAGCCGGACCGTGTCGGTGCCGCGATTCTTGAGCGCACGGGCGGTGTCGTCGGCCAGTTGGCGCAGCGCGGCCGGGTGGTCGGAGCCCTTGACGGCGCGGGCGGTGAGGGTCGGGTCGCCGCCGCCGACCAGCACGATGTCCTTCTCGCCCGTCCCCCGCACCACCGTCGTCTTGATCCGGTAGTCCGGGCCGAGGGCGGAGAGCGCGGCGGCGCCGGTCGCGAGCTTGACGGTCGACGCGGGGGTCGCGGCCGTGCCCGCCTTGGCCCCGAACACCTGCTGACCGGTCGTCACGTCCATCACGGACACCGAGCGCTCATTTCCCAACGCCGGGTCGTCCAGCAGCGGTTCCAGCGTGTCGGCGAGCCCCGGCCCGGTGGGCGGCGGCACCGCGTCCTCACCGCTGTCCGGCGACCGCGGGGCGGCCGCCGCGCCGAGGGCGGCCAGTACGGGCGCGGCGCCGGGCGCGGGCTTCCGCGAGCCGCCGTGACGCTCGCCACCTGTCGCCGTTCTCCCGGCGGCGCGGGCGCGTTCGGCCGTACGCTGACCCGAGTCCCACGGCCCGGCCACGAGCACCGCTCCGGCCGCGACCGCGAGGCCGACCACCGCGGAGACCGCCACCAGCTGCCAGGTCTGCCGCTGCGCCCGTGTGGCCTGCCGCCACTGGCTCCGCACACGGCTCCGCCCGCAGCTCAGCCACTCCCTGACCTGCCACGATCTGGCTTCAGGCACGACAGACCAGCCCCTTTCGCCACCACACACCTGCGTGGGGGACACTTAATCACCAGACGTATGTGTTGATCATGGAGGAGCCACCCGTGGAGTTCGACGTCACCATCGAGATCCCGAAGGGTTCGCGGAACAAGTACGAGGTGGACCACGAGACGGGCCGCATCCGTCTTGACCGTCGACTCTTCACTTCGACCAGCTACCCCGCGGACTACGGCTTCGTCGAGAACACCCTCGGCGAGGACGGTGACCCGCTGGACGCCCTGGTCATTCTCGACGAGCCGACGTTCCCCGGCTGCCTGATCAAGTGCCGCGCCATCGGCATGTTCAGGATGACGGACGAGGCGGGCGGCGACGACAAGCTGCTCTGTGTCCCGGCCTCCGACCCCCGGGTGGAGCACCTGCGTGACATTCACCACGTTTCGGAGTTCGACCGCCTGGAGATCCAGCACTTCTTCGAGGTCTACAAGGACCTGGAGCCGGGCAAGTCGGTCGAGGGGGCCGACTGGGTGGGCCGCGCCGAGGCCGAGGCCGAGGTAGAGGCCTCCATCAAGCGACTCGAGGCGTCCGGCGGCCACCACTGATCTGCTGATCTGCGACGCGATGGCGGGCGGGGCACCCACGGGTGCCCCGCCCGCCCCGTTTTCCCCGGGCCGCGCCACCGGGACCCCCACCGGCCCGTCATCCGGCGAGGCCGTGGGCCGGCCCTCAGCCCGCCCGATGCTCCAACACATCAGGCGAGACGAAAGCCGCACCCGGCGGTGAACCCCGACCCGGGACGACGCTAGAAGCCGTGCGCTTGGCGGCGCGGCGGCCCGTGGGACGAC
>NZ_JBEXFG010000034.1:47253-69782 GCF_040606675.1 Streptomyces sp. NPDC005393
GGACGACGCCAGAAGCCGCGGGTGCCCTTGGCGGCGCGGCGGCCCGTGGGACGACGCCAGAAGCCGCGGGTGCCCTTGGCGGCGCGGCGGCCCGTGGGACGACGCCAGAAGCCGCGGGTGCCCTTGGCGGCGCGGCGGCCCGTGGGGCGACGCTAGAAGCCGCGGGTGCGCTTGGCGGCGCGGCGGCCCGTGGGGTCCTTCTCGGCGCCCGGGATCTTCAGGAAGAGGCGCGCCGCCTCGCTTCCCAGGTTCACTCCGATGGCGATCGCCAGGGCCAGGGCCGCCGCCTGGGTGAGGTGGGGGATGCCGCGGTCCAGGTTGCCCTGGGCCAGGGCGAGCAGCCCGAAGTAGGTCGCGCTACCGGGCAGCAGGGGCCCGACGGCGGCGGTGACGTACGGCAGCGCGGACGCGTACCGGTAGCGGGAGAGGAGCTGGCCGAAGAGGCCGACGAGGCCGGCGGCCACCGTCGTGGCGGCGACGGGCGGGATGTTGGCGGTATCGGCCAGCGCGCCGTAGACCACCCAGGCGACCCCTCCGTTGAGTGTCGCGAACAGCACGGTGTGACGTTCCTGCTGGAGCAGGATGGAGAAGGTCAGCGCGAGCAGCATCGCCGCGAGGATCTGGATGGTGGGCCGCTCCACATGGCGCAGCGCCGCCTCCGGGTCGAGCCTGGCGTTGAGCTGGATGCCGCCGTACAGCACCGTGAGCACGCCACAGACGATGCCGACGATCAGATAGCCGACTTCCAGGAGCCGGGCCGCGGCGGTGATGTAGTAGCCGGTCAGCCCGTCCTGGACGCCCGCGACCAGCGCCCGCCCCGGGATCAGCGCGAACAGCCCACCGGTGATCACGGCGGACGCCTGGAGCCCGGAGTCGGCGAGGCTGAGCGCGACGCCCATCGCGGCGGGCGGCATCGCCGCGGCCACGAACTGATAGAACTCCGGCAACCCGCGCCCGGAGGCCAGCCACGCCAGCCGGTCGCCCAGCATCGCGCCGACCGCCGCCGCGAAGAAGACCGGCCACTCACCGCCGACGAGCATGCTCGCCGCGCCGGCCAGCCCGCCGCCGGCCACGGTGAGCGCCCAGCCGGGGTAGGGGTGGCGGTTACGGCGGATCTCGGCGAGCCGCCGGTACGCCTCCTCCAGGGTGAAGTCCTCCTGCGAGGTGATGTCGTCGACGAGCCGGAAGACGGCGGAGAGCCGGGTGTAGTCGGTGCCGCGGCGCCGTACGGTCCGGCTGGCGGTCACCGGGTCGTCGACGAGCGAGGGCTGGTAGCTGACCGACAGCAGGGTGAAGGTGACGGTCGGCTCGCAGCGGTCGAGCCCGTACGCGTGCGCCACGCCGAACATCGCCGCCTCGACGTCCTCGGCCCCCTCGCCGCCCGCGAGCAGCAGCTCGCCGATACGGAGGGTGAGGTCGAGCACACGCGGCACGGCGGGCCCCGAGTCGTCCTGCCGCTCGACGCGCTCGGGGACCGGCCGCTCGCTGACCGGCATGCGCAGCATCGTGCGCATGCGGTCCTGCCAGGGCGCGTCCTTGATCAGCCGGACGACGGGTATGCCGTGCGGCGGGGTGACGATGGGGAAGCTGCCCGTGGTCTGGTTGCCCGATGCCGGCTTGACCCCGGCGGGCGCGGTGAAGGCCGAGCCCTCCGGCTCGGCGGCGGGCTCGGCGGTCAGCCCCTCGGGGATGGCGAACTCCGAGGTCGGATGCTCGCCGTCGGGCGAGGGCGCGGGCGGCCGCGGTACGCCGAGGGGCGGGGTGAAGGCACTGCGCGCCTCATCGGACAGCGGCTTACGGTTCTCCCCCGTGTCCGCGTCCGGCGCGCTCACGCCCCGCTGCCCCTGCTGTCGGTCCGACCCCACGTCTCCTCGCTCCTCACCAGCCTCCCGTGCAGTCCTCAGCAGCCATGATGCGCTTTCGGTACGGCATCGGCGGCCACCGAAGCCCATTGTGCGGGGCGGTGGCCGCCGACCGGGAATGGGGGCGGTGTGAGACAGGTGACGGTTGTGAAGGAGCCCTCAGGGACGTCAGCGCTTGGCGTGACGGCCGCGCGGCCCCTGCCCCTGCTGCCCCTGCCCCGGCCCCTGCGGCGGGGCACCGGCGGCCGGGCCCTGCGGCCCCGCCGGCTCCGCGGCCGTCTCCTTCTTGGCCTTGCCACGGGCCCGGAGGAACTCGATCGCGATCGGGACGACCGACAGCAGCACGATGCCGATCAGCATCAGCTCGATGTGCTGATGCACGAAGGCGATCTTGCCGAGCCCCGCGCCGAGCAGCGTGACACCCACGCCCCACAGCGTGCCGCCGATGACGTTGAAGGTGATGAAGGAGCGGTAGTTCATCCGGCTCACGCCCGCGATGATCGGCGTGAACGTCCGGACGATGGGCACGAAGCGGGCCAGGATCAGCGACTTCGGTCCGTACCTCTCGAAGAACTCGTGGCCCTTCTCCACATTCTCCTGTTTGAAGAGCTTGGAGTCGGGGCGGCGGAACAGCGACGGCCCCACCTTCCGGCCGAAGAGATACCCGGCCTGGTCACCGAGGATCGCGGCGACGGCGACGGCCGCGCACACCAGCCACAGATCCTGCTTGATCACGCCGGTGGTGACCAGCAGGCCGGTGGTGAACAGCAGCGAGTCGCCCGGCAGGAAGAAGCCGATGAGCAGGCCGGACTCCGCGAAGACGACGGCCAGGACGCCGAGCAGACCAAAGGTGTTGATCAGGTAGTCCGGGTCCAGCCACTGAGGGCCGAGCGCGAGGGTGGTCACGGGTGACAGGCTCCTGGGTCGAGGGGTGCAGGCTCGTGCGAGGCCCGGCCGCAGGGTCGGGGCGGACTGATTGCGGTGTTCTTCGCAGTGTGCCGCCCAAAGCTATCAACGCCGTGTGCCTGCCCCTGGTTCCCGTCGGCCCCCGGCTGCGCTACCCGTGACGCTCCGCGTTGGCCCGGATCGCGTCCCGGAGGTGCCCCGCCGCCCCGGGGCGGATCGCGTCGTAGAACTCCCGGAACCGGTCGTCGGCCACGTACATCTCCCCGAGCCCCTGGTGGATCTCGTAGCCGCACTCGTAGTACCAGCGCGCGATATGCCGCCGGTGCTCCTCGGCCAGGCCCATCGCCCGCTCCCCGGAGGCCGGCTCCCCCGCCTCCAGCAGCGCCGCGTACCGCGCGCTCCAGTCGTCCGTCTCGGCCTGGATCCGCTGCCAGTCCTCCCTGGTGTAGCGGGCGACGCGGCGCTGCGACTCGGCGTACTGCCCAGTGCCGCCCCAGCGCCGCTCGGCCTCCTCCGCGTACTGCTCGGGGTCCTTGTCCCCGAAGACCTCGAACTTCTCCTCAGGCGTGAGGTTGATGCCCATCTTCCGTGCCTCCATGGCGTGTTCGACGGCGGCGGCCATCTGCCGCAGCTTCTCGATCCGGGCGGTCAGCAGCCGGTGCTGGCGCCGCAGATGGCTCTGCGGGTCCGTGTCCGGGTCGTCGAGCAGGACCGCCACCTCTTCGAGCGGAAAGCCGAGCTCCCGGTAGAACAGGATCCGTTGCAGCCGGTCGAGGTCGGCGTCGTCGTACCGCCGGTGCCCGGCCGGACTGCGGGCGCCGGGGCGCAGCAGCCCGATCTCGTCGTAGTGGTGCAGGGCGCGCACGGTCACCCCGGCGAAGCCCGCGACCTGTCCCACGGAGTAGCTCATGGACTCAACCGTGCGCCCTCACGCCGCGTGAGGTGCAAGTCCGGATGGCGATACCCCTCTGCGCGGGGCGAGCGGCGGCTGGCATCCTGCGGAGTGTGCTGGGGATAACGGATCTTTCGACGTATCTGGCGGGACTGGCGCTGATCATCCTGTTGCCGGGCCCGAACTCGCTCTATGTGGTGTCGGTCGCGGCCCGCCGCGGCCCCCGTACCGCCTATAAGGCGGCCGCCGGGGTGCTGTGCGGGGACGCGGTGCTGATGGCGCTGTCGGCGGGCGGGGTGGCCTCGCTGCTGCATACGAGCCCGGTGGTCTTCGACGTGGTGAAGTTCGCGGGCGCGGGCTATCTCACCTGGCTCGCGGTGGGCATGCTGCGCGGGGCACGGGCGCTGTGGCGCCGGGGTCCGGGGAGCGCGCGCACCACGGAGGGCGGGGAGACCGACGCGGGGGCCGAACCGAAGGCGATGGAGCGTCCGTACCGCCGGGCGCTGGTCGTCAGCCTGCTGAACCCGAAGGCGATTCTCTTCTTCATCTCCTTCTTCGTGCAGTTCGTGGACCCGGACTACGCCCATCCGGCGCTGTCCTTCGTGGCGCTGGGCGCATGGGCGCAGCTGTTCTCCATCACCTATCTCTCGGTGCTGATCTTCGGGGGTACGTATCTGGCGGCCACCTTCCGGCGGCGCAGGCGACTGACCGCCGGACTGTCGGCGGGCGCGGGCGCGGCGTTCCTGGGCTTCGCCGCGAAGCTGTCACTGAGCAGCGCGGGCTAGCGGCTGCGGGGGGCACGGCGCGGGATCGGACTTTATGTCCGATACGCACGTATTTTTATGAAGGTGGCACTTCATAAAGGCACCCGCGAGCATCGCGACGAGGAAGAGCACTACTCCGTCAATCCCTTCTACGGCGAAGCCGACCCGGTCGGCGGCATGGCCGCGAGACCCCCGCGCCGCCGCCTCCCGGACGGGCCGATGACGCCCTCCGCCACGTATCAGTTCGTCCATGACGAGCTGATGCTGGACGGCAACGCCCGGCAGAACCTCGCCACCTTCGTCACGACATGGATGGAGCCACAGGCGGGCCAGCTCATGTCCGAATGTCGCGACAAGAACATGATCGACAAGGATGAGTACCCGCGCACCGCCGAGCTGGAGCGGCGCTGTGTGACGATGCTCGCCGATCTGTGGCACGCACCCGATCCCGATTCGATCACGGGCTGCTCCACCACGGGGTCGAGTGAGGCGTGCATGCTGGCCGGAATGGCCTTCAAGCGGCGCTGGGCCCAGCGGAATGCCGACCGCTATCCGGCGACCGCCCGGCCCAATGTGGTCATGGGGGTGAACGTCCAGGTCTGCTGGGAGAAATTCTGCAACTACTGGGAGGTCGAGGCGCGGCAGGTGCCCATGGAGGGCGACCGGTTCCATCTCGACCCCCAGGCGGCCGCCGATCTGTGCGATGAGAACACCATCGGGGTCGTGACCATCCTGGGCTCGACCTTCGACGGCTCCTACGAACCCGTCGCCGAGGTGTGCGCGGCGCTGGACGACCTCCAGGAGCGCACCGGGCTGGACGTACCGGTGCATGTGGACGCCGCCTCGGGCGCGATGATCGCCCCCTTCCTCGACCGGGATCTCGTGTGGGACTTCCGGCTGCCGCGGGTCGCCTCCATCAACGCCTCGGGCCATAAGTACGGCCTGGTCTACCCGGGGGTGGGGTGGGCGCTGTGGCGTACGCCCGACGATCTCCCCGAGGAGCTGGTCTTCCGCGTCAACTATCTGGGCGGCGAGATGCCGACCTTCGCGCTCAACTTCTCCCGGCCCGGCGCCCAGGTGGCCGCCCAGTACTACGTCTTTGTGCGGCTGGGGCACGACGGCTTCCGCGCCGTCCAGCAGAACTCCCGCAATGTGGCGACCTCGCTCGCCGACCGGATCGAGGCGCTCGGTGACTTCAGGATGCTGACGCGCGGCGACGAGCTGCCGGTCTTCGCCTTCACCACGGCGGACGGCATCGAGAACTTCGATGTGTTCGATGTGTCCCGGCGGCTCAAGGAACGCGGCTGGCTGGTGCCCGCGTACACCTTCCCGCCGAACCGGGAGGATCTCTCCGTCCTCCGGGTGGTGTGCCGCAACGGCTTCTCGAGGGATCTCTCCGATCTCTTCCTGGACGATCTGAAGGCGCTGCTGCCGGAACTACGGTCGCAGTCGGCGCCGCTGGGGCGGCCGAAGAACCGCGCCACGGCCTTTCACCACTGAGCCCCTGGCCCCCCTGAGACCCCTGAGAACCCTGAGGCTCCTGAGACCCCTGAGACCTCCGAGGCTTCTGCCCTCAGCCCGTCTGGGCCGGGGCCCGGAGGATCTCGGCCCTGCGCCGCACGGCCTCCAGGGCGCCGGGTCTGCGGCCGGGCACCCGGCCCCGCATATCCATCAGCTGCGGGGCGAGGGCATGGGCCCTGGCCCGGTCCTCGACAAACTGCCACTGGTGATGCGCCCGGTCCACGGCGCCCTCCACCTCGGGATCGCCGGCCGCTTCGCCGTTGCCCATCCGGGCATCGGCCACCGCCAGCCACAGCTCGCAGGCGCGGGCCGGGTCATGGGCGAGCCGGGCGAGGTCGGCGCGGACCTCCAGCCAGTGGATCGCCTCGGCGGAGCGGGGACCGGCCGCCCGGAGGGCCTCCTGCTCCCATGCGGCCGCCATCGAGGCGGCCTCGCTGTGCCGTCCGGCGTGGGCGGCCTCGAATATGGCCACGTGGGGATCCGGGACGGGGGCGCGTCTGTGCCCAGGGGCGTGCGGGGGCTCCGGGCGGTGCGGGGGCGCGGGAGCCGCCGTGGGCATCGGCGGCGGGGCCGTGCGCGGCACGGGCGGCGGGGCCGTCTCCGGCGCGGTCACCGGGGCGCCCCGCACGTCCCCTCCGTCCCCTCCGTCCCGTCCGCCCCGTTCGTCCCGTCCGTCCCGTAGGTCACGTAGGTCATGTACGTCCCACACGGCGGACTCTGGGGCCGCGTACGCCTCGGTGACGCCGCCCAGCAGCAGTTCGGGCCCGCCACCCAGCCCCGCCTCCGCCGCGGCCCGCTGATGCAGGCGCGCGAACGGCGGGCGGTCGGCGGCGCCCCGCAGCAGCCCGGCGAGCGCCCGGCTGTAGACCGGCGCCGCGAGCTGCCGCTTGGGCGGCGCGGGGACGACCGCGCCGTACAGCGTCAGCCCGGCGGCGAGCCGCTCGCAGGACAAGGAGCCGTCGAGGAGTTTCGGCCAGGCCGTCTCGTCGGCCACCAGATCGGCGAGCACCGTCGTACTGCCCGGCGGCCGCCGCGCCAGCTCGGCCGCCAGCCAGTGCCACGGCAGCGCCGTGTACCGGGCCGTCCTCGGCGTCGTACGGGCCAACGCCAGATGCGGCAGCCGCTGTTTGGCGTCGACGGTGAGCTGGCCCGCGAGATGGACCAGCACCGGACCCGGATGCGCGGCGGCCGTCCGCAGATGTGTCAGCACGGTCTGCGGATCGGCAGGGTCCACGAGTTGGACGACGCTGGCGCCGCCGGGCGTGCCCAGCAGCGCGGCCGGAGGCACCGCCGCGAGCTGCGGCAGCGCGGCGGCCGCGTCCATCAGCCGCTGCTTGCCGACCGGCCCGGCGGCGAGGAGCAGGGCGTAGCCGGGCCCGCTCGTCGTCACTGCCCCCGTGTCCGAGCTGTCGTTCCCCATACCCGCACCGTATCCGCATCCACCGACGGCGGGTGAGGGTGTGGCTGACGTGGTATCCGGGCCGGCCGGGCCGCCTCAGCGGCAGCCGTGATCAGCGCGGGGCACTATCACCCCCGTCCGCGCTGTCGTCCCCGTCCGCGCTCTGGTCCGGTGCGGCGTACGGGTTCGGCGCCCCGTCCGGCAGCACGTCCACCGAGCGCTCCCCCTCGCCCGCCATGACGTACGCCCCGCCCTCAAGACGCTCGATCAGCCCCCGGGTCCACTCCGCCCCGCTGTCGGCGGAGTGGACCCAGAGCTTCATGATCTCGCTGATATGACCCCATTCATCCGGGGTACCGTCCGGCGGCGCCCAATGCCGGGTCACCTCCGTCCGCCACCCCTCCAGTGCCGCGACCCGCTCCTTGAGCAGCGCGATGGCCTCGGCGCGCGGCAGGTCGACGATGAAGCCGACCCCGGCCGTCAGCACGTCGATCTTCTGGTCATGGCGCAGCAGCGCGTCCCGCAGCAGCGTGAAGTACTCCCGCTCCCCCGCCTCGGTCAGCTCGTACTCGGTGCGCGGCGGTCCCCCGACCGTGCTCGGCGCGACGTCGTGGCCGAGCAGCAGTCCCTGCTTCGCCATCTGCTTGAGGGCGTGGTAGATCGACCCGGGCTTGGCGTTGGACCACTCGTGCGCGCCCCAGAACTCCAGGTCGTTGCGGACCTGGTAGCCATGCGCCCGCCCATGCCGGCGCACCGCGCCCAGCACCAGCAGCCGGATCGCCGACATCGCTGTTCTCCATCCTGGTCCCCACTGACCCCTGTGCTGCTGCCTAGGCTAGACGTGCGGGGGTCCTGCTCATGCGCGGAGGAACGCGAGGATCGCGAGGAACGCCAGGATCGCGAGGACCCGGCGGTGGGTGTCCTCACCGGGCGGCAGATCGAGCGTGCCCAGGATGTTGCCAATGCGTCATGAGGAGGCCGCGGCCGTCTCCTCGATGAGGACGAAGGCGGTCTTGCCGTCGAGGGTCTCGCGGATGATGTCCGCGTGGCCCGCGTGCCGGGCGATCTCCTGGATCAGGGTCAGCAGCAGAAAGCGCATCGACCGCACGCTGCCCTCGGGGAACCACGGCGCCTTGGGCAGCGGGAAGGTCCCGTTCAGATCGGGCAGCGAGCGGATGAACTTCTCGGTCTCCGCCGCCACCCCGTCCCAGAACTTGAGGGTGCTGCCGACAGTCTGTCCTTCGTCCAGCTCGAAGCTGAGGTGCCAGTTGTGGGGGCCGCGCTCGATGGAGTGCGGGACCCCCTTGGCGTCCTCGACCCAGGCCTGCTCGACCTCGGCGACATGCTTGAGCAGGCCGCCCAGGGACAGTTCGCTCGCGGAGGGCTTCCGAGCCGCCTGCTCCTCGGTGATGCCGTGCAGGGTCCGGCGGACGGCACCGCGTTGAGCCTCCAGAAAGCCGAGCAGGGCACCGGCCTCGTCACCGTGGGCTTCCTGGTTCACCAGAGTGGGCATGGGGTCCGCCTTCCGTCGTTCCGTCGAGCCCGATGTCCCGGGCTCCCGATGTCTTCGACGTTAGACAGCCTTGCGGTCAGCTTCTGTCCTCAACCGAGGACCGGCCGGACATCCCGCCGGAGATCAGAACGGGAACTGGCTCCGGCCGTGCTGGATGGAGATCCACTTGGTGGTGGTGAAGTCATCGATCATCGACTCGCCGTTGAGCCGCCCGAGTCCGGAATTCTTCTCACCGCCGAACGGCACGATCGGCTCGTCGTGGACCGTGCTGTCGTTCACATGGATCATGCCGGTGTGGATCCGCCGGCCGAAGCGGACCCCGCGCTCGATATCGGCGGTGTGCACGGCGCCGCTGAGCCCGTAGTCGGTGTCGTTGGCGATCCGTACGGCCTCGTCGTCCCCGTCGAAGGGGATCAGCAGCACCACCGGGCCGAAGATCTCCTGACCGAGGATCGCGGAGCCCTCGGGGATCCCGGTGAGCACGCTCGGCTCCATCAGGGTGCCCTCGGTCCGGCCCCGCACCAGCGCGGTGGCGCCGTCGGCGACGGTCTGGTCGACGAGTGAGGTGATGGCCTCGGCCTGGCCCTCGTTGATCAGCGGACCGATATGGGTGGTCGGGTCGCCCGGGTCGCCCACCTTCAGCGACGTCACCTTGGCCACGAACTTCTCGGTGAACTCGCGCTCCACCGCGCGGTCCACCAGCACCCGGTTGGCCGCCATGCAGACCTGCCCCTGGTGGACGAAGCGGCTGAAGACCGCCGCGTCCACCGCGTAGTCCAGATCGGCGTCGTCGAGGACGACCAGGGCGCTGTTGCCGCCCAGCTCCAGGATCGAGCGCTTGAAGTGGGAGGCGGCGACGGTGGCGACATGCCGGCCGACCTTGTCGGAGCCGGTGAACGAGATGACCTTCGGCACCGGGTGCTCGAGCAGCGCGTCGCCGATCTCCGCGATATCGGTGATGACGACATTGAGCAGCCCGGCGGGCAGCCCGGCCTCCGCGAAGACCTTGGCGACCAGGCCGCCACCGCAGATCGGGGTGTTCTGATGCGGCTTGAGGACGACGGCGTTGCCCAGCGCGAGCGCCGGGGCGACCGACTTCAGCGACAGCAGGAAGGGGAAGTTGAACGGGCTGATGACGCCCACGACACCGACCGGCAGCCGGTAGAGGCGGTTCTCCTTGCCGTCCTCCGGCGACGGCAGGATGCTGCCCTGGGGCCGCAGCGCGAGCTGGATGGCCTCGCGCAGGAATTCCTTGGCGAGATGCAGCTCGAACCCGGCCTTCACATGGGTGCCGCCGCACTCCGCGATGATCGTCTCGGTGAGCTCCTTCTCGCGGTCCTCTATGATCCGCAGCACCCGTTCGAAGACCGCCCGCCGGGTGTACGGGTTGATGCCGGCCCACTCCGGCTGCGCCCGCCCGGCCGCCCGGTAGGCCCGATCGACCTCCTCGACGGTGGCCACCGTGATGGAGGCGAGCTTCTCCCCGTTGTACGGGTTGAAGTCGACGATGTCCCAGGAACCGCTTCCGCCGCGCCACTCACCGTCGATGTACTGAAAGGCCAACTCGGAGAAGTAGGACATGCCATCCCTATCTGGAGGACGCGGGATCGTTCACTGACACCCGCATACGCGTGGAGGGTATTCCTGACAGAACGTCATCCTACTGATCGATCAGGCGTCGTGAAGGAGCCCTCGGAGCACATCCCGGCTCTTCTCCGGGGACAGGCTGTCGGCTCTCAGCCGCTCCAACACCCGCTCGTACTGCGCCACTTCATCGCGCTTGTCCAGATAGAGCGCGCTGGTGAGCTGTTCCAGATAGACGATGTCCGGCAGGTCCGGCTCGGGGAAGCGCAGCAGGGTGAACGCCCCGCTCTCCCCCGCGTGCCCGCCGAAGGCGAAGGGCATCACCTGCAGCGTCACGTTCTGCTGCTCGGAGACGGTGATCAGATGGCGCAGCTGGGCGCACATCACGCTCCGCCCGCCGTACGGACGGTGCAGCGCGGCCTCGTCCAGCACCACCTGGAACTCCGGCCCGCGCTCGGAGACCAGCAGCTTCTGCCGCTCCAGCCGCAGCGCCACCCGCCGCTCCACCTCGGACGCGCACGCCTGCGGCTGGCCGCGGGTGACGACGGCGTGCGCATAGCCCTCGGTCTGGAGCAGACCGTGGACGAACTGGACCTCGTAGCAGGCGATATGGGAGGCGGCGCCCTCCAGCCCGACATACGTCTGGAACCAGCCGGGCAGCACATCGCCGTAACTGTGCCACCAGCCGGTGAGATTGGCCTCGCGGGCCAGCCCGAGCAGCGCCGCGCGCTCCTCCTCGTCCGTGACGCCGTACAGCGTCAGCAGGTCGTCGACGTCGCGCGCCTTGAAGCTCACCCGGCCCAACTCCATCCGGCTGATCTTGGATTCGGAGGCGCGGATCGAATAGCCCGCCGCCTCGCGGGTGATGCCCCGGGATTCGCGCAACCGCCTGAGCTGAGAGCCCAGGAGGATACGGCGCACCACCGATCCGCTCGACTCGCTTGCGGTCATGTCCGCGACACTCCCTTGTACGGAACCTCGTACGGCGTCCGTGTACGGAACGCACCCTTCCGAAGGCGAACCCCCGCAGCCCTGAGGCCGAAGTCTGCCACTTATCAGGCTCCGCGCTGTGCACATGTCGTCACTCAGTCGGGAAGCCCCCGCACACGGGCGGAGAAATAAATGCGAGTAAACAGGGGCGGAACCCCCCAAATATCCGGCGTGCACGTGCATTTGCCCTTGCATCTGCTCTACGCATTCGGAACCATAGGGTTTGCGCACGTGCAAGCTCGTACGAGATCTGGCCAGAATTCGTCACGGCCAGGGATGCAGGAGTGCTCGCATGGGGAGCGAAGGTTCGACCCTGCTGGAGCCCTTGTGGCGAGGGCTTCCGCCGATCGACCCCTCGGCCGTCTGCGGATCCGTCTCCTGCTCACTCCCGGCGCGCTTCGAAGCGGTCAAGGGGGCCCGGCAGTTCACCGGCTCCACGCTGCGGGAGTGGGAGATACCGGAGCTGCTCGACGAGGTGGCGCTGGTCGTCTCCGAACTCGTCACCAACGCGCTGCGGCACGCGCTCCCCGACGGGCTGCCCAGTAGCCGTACGGGCGGTTCGGCCGACGGCGACCACGAATCATCACAGGTGCGGCTCCATCTGATGCGCTGCCCCTCGCGGCTGGTGTGCGCCGTACGCGACCCCAGCGAGGAGGGGCCGGTGGCCGGCGAGGCGGACTGCTGCGAGGAGTCCGGGCGCGGGCTCCATCTGGTGGAGTCCCTCACGGACGGCTGGGGCTGGCATCCGCTGGCCGGCACGCTACGGGGCAAGGTCGTCTGGGCCCTGTTCCACCTCCCCCACGGCTGAGCCCTCGCCCGCCCTCAGGGGGTCCCGCCCCTCAGGAGCTCCCGCCCTCAGGGGTGGGTGTGGACTCCGGCGGGGCCGTCGTGACCCCCAGACTGTGCAGCTGGAAGAGCCGGGTCACATCGTGCATGGTGACGATCCCGTCCAGATGCCCGTGGTCCATCACCAGCACCGGCATCCCGCCGCCGCCCGGCCGCGCCTGCTCCAGCACCTCGCTCAGCAGATCGTCCGCCTCGGCGATCGTGCACCGCGACAGCGGCGTCGCCACATCGCGCACCCGATGGGCCTCCCGCTCCTGGGCCGGTACGGCGGCGAGGGTACGCAGCTGGACCACTCCGCTGGGCCGGCCCTCGAAATCGAGCAGCGGCATCGCGGAATGGCGGGAATGGGCCGCCACCTCGTCGATGAACCGCCCCACGGTCAGCCAGTCGGCCCCGGTGGCGACCGGAGCCGACATCGCGTCGCCCACCCGTACGCCGCGCAGCGCCGTATTGATGCCGGCCCGCTGCCGCTCCGCGTTGGCGACGATCACCATGAAGAGGCCGATGAGCGAGAGCCACAGCCCGCCCCCGTTCCCGCGCAGGAAGGAGATCCAGCCGAAGGCGATCATCACGATCCCGAAGATCTGGCCGCTGCGCCCCGCCGCCCGCTCGGCGCGCTCGCGGTCCCCGGTGCGCCACCACAGCAGGGCCTGCACCACCCGGCCGCCGTCCAGCGGCGCGGCGGGCAGCAGATTGAAGACGCCCAGCAGCAGATTGGCCCAGCCCAGCCAGACCAGTACGGCCGCCGGCACCCCCCAGCCGGCGAGCGCGTTCACCCCGATCCCCGCACCGACGGCCGCGCCGCCGATGACCAGGCTGGTGAGCGGGCCGCTGATCGCCACCCAGAACGCGACCCCGGCGGTCCGGGGCCGCCCCATCCTGGTCATCCCGCCGAGCGCCCATAGCGTCACATCCTCGACGGAGACACCCTTTCTGCGGGCGGTGACGGCGTGCGCGGCCTCGTGGAGCAGCAGGCTGGCCATCAGGAGGACGGCGCCGACGGCGCTGGCGACCGCGTAGACGGCGGCGGTCCGTCCCGGTGTCCACGCGGGCAGCGTCTGGCGGCCGAGTCCGTAAGCGAGCAGGACGACCAGCACTGGGACGCTCCAATGCATCCGCAGTGGAACCCCGAGCAGTTGTCCGACGCGGACCGAGCCGTTCATCGCCGTCTCACATCAGTTGGGTCCCCCGCCCGTCACTACCAGTGTCACTCGCCCGCGGGGATCAGCCCAGACCGGCCGGGTCGTGCGCCAGATGGTCGAATTCGCCGGCCTTGGCGCCGAGCAGCATCGCCTCGACCTCTGCGGGGGTGTAGATGAGCGCCGGGCCGTCCGGATAGCGGGAGTTGCGTACGGCCACATCTCCACCGGGCAGCTTGGCGAACTCGACACACGACCCCTGGGAATTGCTGTGTCTGCTCTTCTGCCAGACGACCCCCTGAAGGTCCGCGGCCGCCATGCCGTTGTACGGGTGGTCGCGCACAGGGCTCTCCACTGTTAGTACAGATATCAACAGTCTCGGATCATAGCGTTCCTATGCACATGCATGCGCACATGCATGTGCATTCCCACCGGCAGATGCGTCAGCAGATGCACGTGCACCAGACGTACGTGCACCACGCGTCCCCCGCGTGATCACCCGACAACCGTGTCGTGTGCCCCGAGCGAAGAAGAGCAGTCGTCATGAATGACGCCGAGGGTGCCCGACGGGTTGGGCCGCGACCCGAATTCCTGGTCGCCGGGCATAGGGCAAGACCCGCGGGCCGCCTCGTCCCGTGGCAGCCCGCGGGTGACGGTCAGCCCTTCTCACAACCCCTCGCTCGACGGCCGAAGGGCGTTGTCAGTCCCCCCTGCCACACTCACGCACATGAGGTGGGCAGCGGCGGAGATGGACGACGGGGGTGTTCGTCTCTGCCCGCTGGACGCCGTGGGAAAGGCCGCCGGACCGGTTGTCGAGGTCACGGCGGCGCGGGGCGGGATCGCCGAGGCCGTGCGGTCCCGCCCGGAGGCCGACCGGTGGGTGTGGCGGTCCACCGCCGAGGTCTCTCCGCGGCTGCTCGCCGCCGGCGTCCGCGTCGAGCGGTGCTATGACGTGGAGGCGGCCGAGGCGCTGCTGCTGGGTCACGAGGGGCGCTCGGGCGCGCCGCGCTCGCTCGCCGCGGCGTGGGCGCGGCTGCGCGGGCTGCCGGTGCCCGACGATCCGCCGCCGCGGGCGGCCCGCACCCAGCCGTCCCTCTTCGAGCCCGGCCCGCCGCCGCTGCCGCCGGGCACCGATCCGCTGGACGCGCTGCTCGCGGTGTACGCGGGGCAGCTGGCCCGTACGGAGGCGGCCGAGCACCCCGGCCGGATGCGGCTGCTGACGGCCGCCGAGTCGGCGGGGACGCTGGTCGCCGCCGAGATGGGGCGCGCCGGGGTGCCCTGGCGGGCCGACCGCCACCGGCAGCTGCTGGACGAGCTGCTCGGCGAGCGCTATCCGGGCGGTCTGGAGCCGCAGCGCCTGGTCGAGCTGGCCGATGAGGTGTCGCGCGCCTTCGGGGGCGGGGTGCGGGTGCGGCCGGATCTGCCCGCCGAGGTCATCAAGGCGTTCGCCCGCGAGGGCATCCCGCTCACCTCCACCCGGGCCTGGGAGCTGAAGGAGATCGACCACCCGGCCGTCGAGCCGCTGCTGCGCTACAAGAAGCTCTACCGGCTGCACACCGCCCATGGCTGGGCCTGGCTCCAGTCCTGGGTGCGCGACGGCCGGTTCCGCCCCGAGTATCTGCCCGGCGGCACGGTCTCCGGCCGCTGGACCACCCACGGCGGCGGGGCGCTGCAGATCCCCAAGGTGGTGCGGCGCGCGGTGGTCGCCGACCCGGGGTGGCGGCTGGTGGTCGCCGACGCCGACCAGATGGAGCCGCGGGTGCTCGCCGCGATCTCCCGCGACCCCGGTCTGATGGAGGTCGCGGGCAGCGGCCGGGATCTGTACGCGGCCCTGTCCGACCGCGCCTTCTCCGGCAAGCGGGAGCAGGCCAAGCTCGCGCTGCTCGGCGCGGTGTACGGACAGACGTCGGGCGACGGCCTCAAGCACCTCGCCGCCCTGCGGCGGCGCTTCCCGGCGGCCGTGGCCTACGTGGACGACGCGGCCCGCGCGGGCGAGGAGGGCCGGCTGGTGCGCACCTGGCTGGGCCGCACCTGCCCGCCCGTCGACGGCGCCTTGGCCGGGGAGCCGGCCGACGAGGCGGGCCTGCCCCGGGAGCAGCAGGAGCCGTCGTACGGCAGCACGGCGAGCGCCCGCGCCCGCGGGCGGTTCACCCGTAACTTCGTCGTCCAGGGCAGCGCCGCCGACTGGGCCGTCCTGATGCTCGCGGCCCTGCGGCAGTCCCTGGCCGGGGCGGGGCTCCGCGCGGAGATGGTCTTCTTCCAGCACGACGAGGTCATCGTGCACTGCCCGCAGGAGGAGGTCGACGCGGTCCGTGCGGCGATCGCGACGGCGGGCGAGGTGGCCGGCCGCGTCGCCTTCGGGGAGACCCCGGTGCGGTTTCCGTTCACGATGGCGGCCGTGGAGTGCTATGCGGATGCGAAGGGGTGAGGGGGCGGCGGGGGACGGGGCTGGTCCGACCGGCGCAGCTCGGCGGGCAGCGCCGTTGATCAACGCCGCACGATGATCGCAGGGCCGCCGGGCGGCGGCCCATGACGCCGCCCAGAGGGAGACCTGCCATGACCATCAGTCTTGAGCGGCTGCGCCGCTGCTCCATCGCCGTCGACCTCGGCGCGGCCAGGACTCGCGTCTATCTCAAGCGCACCGGCCTCATCGTCGACGAGCCGACCGTCGCCGCCGTCAACACCCGCACCGGCGGGTTGATCGCGGTGGGGGCGCTGGCCGAGCGGATGACCGGGCGGACGCCCTCGCACATCCGGGTCGTACGCCCCGTATCGAACGGCACCGTCGTCGACATCGCGATGGCCCAGCGGATGCTGCGGCTGCTCCTCGGCAACAAGCTGCGCCGCGCCTGGCGGCGCAGACCGTTGCTGAGCGCCGCCGTCTGCGTTCCCCATGACGCCGATCCGCTCGCCCAGCGCGCCGCGGTGGAGACCCTCACCGGCATCGGCGCCCGGCGGGTCGAGCTGGTGGACACGTTGATCGCCGCCGCCGTGGGCTGCGGCCTGCCGGTCGAACGGCCCGAGGCGACGATGATCGTGGTGTGCGGCGCGGCCACCACGCAGGTCGCGGTGTTGTCGCTGGGCTCGATCGTCGCCGCCGAGCGGGTGCCGGTGGGCGGCGACACGGTCGACCACGCCGTCGTCCAGCATCTGCGCAATGAGCATGCGCTGATGCTGCCCAGCCAGGCCGTCCGCCCGCTGCACCTCGTCCTCGGCGGAGACGGGCCGGACACGGACGGCGCCGAGGTGCACGGCCGGGACGTGGCCACGGGGCTCGCCCGCTCCGTACGGATCGATGTCGCGAGCGTACGGGCCGCCATGCGGACCCCGCTGACCGGCGTACTGGACGCGATCGGCACGGTGCTGCGCCGCTGCCCGCCCGATCTGGTGGCCGACCTCGCCGACCGCGGCATCATGCTGGCGGGCGGCAGCGCGGTGCTGCCCGGGTTCGACTCGCTGCTGCGGGAGGCCACCGGTATGCCGCTGAACATCGCCGATAACCCGGACGTCTGCGCGGTGGAGGGGCTGGGCGCGATGCTCGACGGCAAGGTCCAGCCCCTCGTCCTGGACGCGATGGTCTCCTGAGCCGTCCCGCCCCTGACCACCGGACCGCCCTCCCCCGGGAGGCCCCGCCCTCCTCGGCACCTGACCGGAAGATTCTTCTCGACGCGTTGAGCAGCCGGACCCTCCCCTTCGTAAGTGAGGAGGAAGAGGCCGACACGGCCGCCCAACCCCCCCGGGGCTCAGACCGGGAGTCGTCAGTAGATGTTGTCCAACTCAGGTCAGGTCCTGGAGGTTCAGGTGCACGACGACGCCGCCGTGGCCGATGAGCGTCCGTCAAGATCCAGGCGCGGTACGCCGGACGAACAGCTCATGCGCGCGCTCTACCAAGAGCACGCCGGGCCGTTGCTCGCGTTCGTACTGCGTCTGGTCGCGGGCGACCGGCATCGTGCGGAGGACGTCGTCCAGGAGACCCTGGTCCGTGCCTGGCGGAACGCCGACCAGCTGTCCCGGGCCACCGGCTCGATCCGGCCCTGGCTGGTCACGGTCGCCCGGCGGATCGTCATCGACGGGCATCGCAGCCGGCAGGCCCGGCCGCAGGAGGTCGACCCCTCCCCGTTGGAACTCATGCCTGCGGAGGACGAGATCGACCGGGCTCTGCGGCTGATGACACTGTCCGACGCGATGCACGACCTCAGCGACGCCCATCGCGAGGTGTTGGTCGAAACCTACTTCAAGGGCCGTACGGTCAACGAGGCGGCGGAGACGCTCGGTATACCCAGCGGGACGGTTCGGTCCCGGGTCTTCTACGCGCTGCGCTCCATGAAGCTCGCGCTTGAGGAGAGAGGAGTGACGGCATGACAGCGCAGGCGCACCACGCGGGACATGACGCCGTTGGCGCGTATGTGCTCGGCGTGCTCGACGAAGCGGACGCCACCTATTTCGAGGAGCATCTGGCCGGTTGCGACCAGTGCGGATGGCGGCTCGACGAGCTGACCGGGCTGGAACCACTGCTGGCCGATCTGGCCACCGACATCCCCGGACTCCACGGCGCACCCGGGCGTACCCAGCTCACGGGCCACACCCCGCATACATTCAGCGCCACCCCCAACGCCATCGAAACCCTCACCGCGCGCCCCGGCACCGGCATGCTCCACCGCATGGTCGGCGAGGTCGCAGTCGCGCGCAGCAAGCGCCGGCGGCGTGGCCTCTACCTGGTCGCGGCGGCGGCCGCGCTGATCGTCGGCGGACCGCTCGGCACGATGGCGGTCACCTCCGGATCCGGTTCGGACACCACCGTCACGGCCGCTCCGAGCGCGAGCGCAGCCTTCAAGCAGATGCCTGACAAGGTCCAGGGCACCGACCCGGTCACCAAGGTGAACGCGGCGCTCGCCATGGAGGACAAGATGTGGGGCACCAACGCCGTCCTGAGGCTCAAGAACGTCAAGGGTCCGTTCGACTGCAGCCTGGTCGCGGTCTCGAAGGACGGTCATGAGCAGACCATGATGACCTGGTCCGTGCCCGAGTGGGGATACGGGATCGAGAACAGCCCCCAGAAGGTCGCCAGAGATCCGCTGTGGGCGCACGGCGGCGCGGCCATGAAGCGTGCCGACATCGTGCGCTTCGAGGTCCGTACCACCGACGGAAAGCGCCTGGTCTCCCTGAACGCGTAGCTCCATCCGCGGTAACCGAGGGTGTGCCACTCGGATCGCCGACCCTGCCGTGCGGCGCGGTGAGCGGGATGTTACACAGAGTGTGATATGTCGTCTTTCGCGTACCCCGGGGGTCCGGATCCGAGGAGGCACACGTGGCTGACCCGGACGCCCATCAGCAGCACATGTTCGCCCAGTATGTGCTGCCCGAGGTCGAGGTGTTGCTGCGCGTGGCCATGTCCCTGACCACCCAGCGCGCCGACGCCGAAGATCTCGTGCAGGACACGTTACTACGGGCGTACCGGGCAGTCGGCCGTTTTGACGGGAGACATCCCCGGGCCTGGCTGCTGACGATCATGCGGCACGCCGAGGTGAGCAGGCGCCGCCAGCGCCGGCCCCGGCTGCTCGACGATCCGGATACGGAACTGGAACGGCTCGTCCCCGCTCTGGACGCGACCCCGGAGGAGCTGGTGGTCGACACGGCGTTCGACGAGGCCGTGGACGCCGCGTTCACGGCCCTGCCGCTCAGGGACCAGCAGGTGGTGCGGCTGGTGCATGTGGACGGGCTGTCGTACGCGGAGGCCGCACAGGTGCTGGACGTCCCCAAGGGGACGGTGATGAGCCGGCTACACCGGGCGCGCAAGCGGATCCGGAACCAGCTGTTGGCCACGGGACCGGAATCAGAGGCAGGTGGGGCATGAGCAGATGGACATGGTGGCGGGAGACCGAGCGGCCCCGGACCAAGTGCCCGGTGGATGAGCCGATGCTCCAGTCGTATCTGGACGGCGAACTGGACGCGCCGGCCGCCGGGCGGGTACGGGCCCATGTGGCCGAGTGCCACCGCTGCGCCCGGGAGCTCTCCGTCTACCAGCGCATCACCCGCGCGCTGGGCGCCCGCGAGGGGACGGACGAAGCGGCCCTGGGGCGGCTCCGTGATCTCGCGGAGTCTCTCGCGGAACGGGAGAGCCGGGAGCCGGGGCCGGGGTCGGGGCAGCCGCCGGCGCCGGCGCCGGGCGCGGAGCAGGACCCGGACCGGAACGCTGATCAGAGCGCGGTGCACAAGACCGGGGGCTGACGGCCGGCTCCGGACCCGGTACCGGACCAGGTCGCGGGCCCGAGCCCGAGCCTGGGCCTGGGACCGGGCCTGGGCCTGGGCCTGGGCTTGGGGCTGGGTTCGGTCGTGGTGTCGCGTCGGGTCGTAGGGCCGCGTCGGGTCGTGGGGTCGCGTCGGGTCGTGGGGTCGCGTCGGGTCGTAGGGCCGCCTCCGGTCGTAGGGCCGCCCGCTCGCGCGAGGTCCGGCGCAGCAGCAGGGCCCCGGTGAGCAGGGTCCCGGTGGCGAGGGCCACATCGGCGAGGTTGAAGACAGGGCCGCGGGCGGCCACCGTGATCCAGTCGATGACCGCGCCGCGCAGTGGTCCCGGCGGCCGGATCGCCCGGTCGGCGCCGTTGCCGATCGCGCCCCCGGCGATCAGCCCCAGACCGAGCGCCGCGCCCCGGCCGCGGACCCGCAGCCCCGCACCGGTCGCCGCCAGCGTGGCCATCGCGCCCGCGAGGGTGATCATGATGATCAGCACGGGCCGGCCCTGGCCCAGGCCGAAGGCCACTCCGGTGTTGTGCACGAGCAGCGGACGGAACGGCCCGAACCCGGCCTGCGGCCCCGCGGTACCGCCCCAGGCGGCCAGCACCATCGCCTTGCTCACCTGGTCGGCCACGATCACGGTGAGCGCGACCAGCGGGAAGAGCGTCCGGCCGGTTGGCCTGTGGGGCTTCATCATCGGCCTCCCTGTGCGCGGGGGCCGGTCCGCGGTCGCGGGTCTGCGGCCCGGGAAGGAAACCCGGCGGGGGGACGTCCCGCTTCCCTCCGGACGGGATTGCCCGAGGGAAACGGGATCGCCCAGGGAAGGGGAGGGGCCCGGGTACGACGAAGGGCCCGCAGGCGGATGCCTGCGGGCCCTCGCTGTCTGTCCTACGCCGTGACCGGCGGAGTACCTGAAGGGGTCACTTCTTGGCAGCGTCCCCACGCGCCTCCAGCAGAGGCGTCTGGTACTTGGACAGCATCTTCATCTTGTTCTTGTCGAGGGTCTTCCAGTTGTTGGCCAGCACACCGCCGGTGTCACCCGAGTCCGGGTTCCAGGTCCAGTAGGTGTAGCTGATGCCGTTCTTCTTGAGGTAGTCCATCAGGGAGTTCTGCCAGATGGCCTCGGAGCTCTTGCCCGCGGTCTTCTTGCCACCGAACTCACCAAGCATCACCGGAGCGATGTTCTCCTGCTTGATGTAGGCCCAGTGCTTCTTCCAGATGGCCGGCATGTTCTTCGGGAAGTCCTTCGCCATGAACCAGTTCTGGTTGTAGACGCCAGGACCGTAGTCGTGCGGCGAGTAGACGACCTTGTTCGACTCCTTGAGCTGCACGGGCTTCTTCTTCACACCCTGCAGGTCGCCGCCCCACCAGAACTGCTCGTTCCCGTGGCGGTCGGTGCCCTCCACGAAGATCAGCATGTTCTTGTTGACCTTGTGGATGGCGTTACCGGCCTTGGTGGCGGCCAGGCGCCAGTCGGTCTTCGGGTTGCCGTCGCCCCACGTGGCCTGGCCACGCGGCTCATTGTGCAGGTCGGCGCCGATCACCCGGTCGTTCTTCTGGTAGCGCTTGGCCAGCTTGACCCAGTCGCTCAGCCACTTGTCCTCGGTGAGCTTCTGGGAGTACCACAGCTCACTCTGGCCGTACTGGTCCGGGCGGTGCTGGTCCAGGATCACCATGATGCCGCGGTCGGTGGCACCCTTGACGATCTTGTCCATGATCTGCTGGCCGTTGAGGCCCTTCAGGTCGGGGTTCTGCTTGAAGTCGATCCCGTTGGGCTTGCTCTTCGCGTCGAACATCTCGTTCGAGTACGGGAGCCGCATGGTGTTGAAGCCCTGCTTCGCCATCTGATCCAGCATGGACTCCCAGTTACGGGTCCACAGGCCGTGCGGCGCGAAGGTGCCGGTTTCCATACCGAACCAGTTCACACCGGTCAGGGTCACCTTGCGGCCGTTGGAGTCCACGATGTCGCCCTTGTGCGTGGACAGGGGCATCGTGACGTCGGAACCAGCAGCCTTGCCCGCCGCGGCAGCGGTCGTGGTGGGGTTCTGGTTCTCGTTGTTCATCGCGAACGCCGTGACAGTGCCACCCACGGCAGCGACAGCGACGACGGCCGTGGCGATACCGAACCGCAGACGCTGGGAGCGCGGTCCGCGCTTCGTCGCGGTGGTCTCGGGAGTGGTCGGGGCGTTGTTCTGGTCCATGGGGGAATTCATTCGGTGATGCTCCTGAGGAATTCGGGTACGGCGGTCTTGAGGACGCTGGCGGTTTTCGTCGGAGATTCCAGACATCCCATCTGCGGGTCGGAGACTGCGGTCAGCCGGACAATCCGCGCGTTCGGAAGGAGTTCACCGATCAGGCGGTCCAGCCGCTGCGCTTGCCAGCTCGGCTCATCCACGTCGATCAGCACCAGATCCGGTTGCATGTGACGGGCCAGAGAAATTGCTTCACGGGCCGATCCGGCAATTCCGGTTAGCTCCAGTCCGGGCTCCTCGACTACGAGGTCGGCGAGAGCACTCAACACCTGAGCGTGGCGCTCTACGACGAGAACTCTGTGCATCGAATGGAGCTCCTTCGGGTTTGTCCTTTCGCTCCACGACCTTAGGGAGTGAACAAGACCCGAATCGCCGTACGCATGATTGAATTCTGCGTACTTCAATTGCAGGAAAGCAGTGCACGCCAAATGGCCGAATCCCGCCTACCTCAATTGAGGTAGGAGAATTCGGCCGTTTCGTATGGGTTATGTCCGGTTTGGGGGGTGGGATCAGGGCATACGGCAGCGCCAGAGGGGCCGGAAAGGGGGGCCGGAGGAGCCCTGAGGGGGTGCGCGGGAGCGGCCCGAGAGGGTACGGGAGGGGGCTCAGCCGGCCGGATCAGGGCATACG
>NZ_JBEXFG010000034.1:69876-84113 GCF_040606675.1 Streptomyces sp. NPDC005393
CGGACGGGCCGGAAAGGGGGGCCGGAGGAGCCCTGAGGGGGTGCGCGGGAGCGGCCCGAGAGGGTACGGGAGGGGGCTCAGCCGGCCGGATCAGGGCATACGGCAGCGCCGGACGGGCCGGAAAGGGGGGCCGGAGGAGCCCTGAGGGGGTGCGCGGGAGCGGCCCGAGAGGGTACGGGAGGGGGCTCAGCCGGCCGGATCAGGGCATGCGGCAGCGCCGGAGGGGCCCGAAGCGGGTGCGGGAGGGGCACAGCAGAAGGCTCGGCCGGTCCGATCAGGACCGGCCGAGCCGATGGGAGCGGCCGAGCCGATGGGAGCGGCCGAGCCGATGGGAGCGGCGCCGCTCAGCCGGTGAGCCGGTACGCGTAGCGGGGGACGAAGACGCCCGCACCCGCCGCGCAGCCGTCCGCCTGGCCCGGCTGCTTCACCCAGAGGAAGGCGTCGACCCCGGGCATGCCGGTGGCGGCGGTGGGGGGCCTGCCCAGCTTGCGGCCCAGCGGGTCGCAGAAGCGATGGTTACGCGTCGGACCGGCGCCGTTACGGCTGGTGTCGACCACGACCCCCAGCCGGGGGCGGCGCAGCTCCCTCAGGACGGACAGGCCGTAGCGCACCTCGTCGCCGGTGGCGTTGAAGTTCGAGACATTGACCGCGATGCCGTCCCCGTAGCGGTCGATACCGGCGTGCCGCAGCCGCTCGGCCATGGTGCGCGCGGGCTGCCAGCCGGAGTTTCCGGCGTCGTAGTAGACCCGGGCCCGCGGGGCCCGCCGCTCCAGCACCCGGGCCGCGTAGGACAGCGCCGCGAACCGCTCCGCGCGCTGCCGCCGCTTGAGACAGCTCATATGCGCGAGCGCGTCCGGTTCGAGGATCACCACGGCCTGTGCGCCGCCGATCCCCCGGGTGAAGGCGTCGATCCAGCGCCGGTACGCGGCCACGTCCCCTATACCGCCGGAGCTCAGCTGCTCGCAGTCGCGCTGGGGGATCGCGTACGCGACCAGGACCGGCCACCGCCGCTGCGCTCCGGCCGTGCCGACCAGGCCGCGTATCCGCTCCTCGACCAGGGACTCATTGGTCTCGGTGAGCCAGGCGGCCTGCGGCTGGGCGGCTATGTGCTTGCGGATGGCCGCCGCCCGCCGGTCGCGCGGATGGTCGCGCACCCACTGCGCGGCCGGGTTGTGGGGGTCGGTGTAGAAGCGGGTCGTCACGGGGAAGAACGGCTTGGACACGGGGAGTGACGGCCCGACGGCAGCGGGCGGCCGGGGGGTCAGGAACAGCGACCGCGTCGCGGTGACGGCCATCACGGCCTCGGCCACCAGCACCATGACCAGCAGCTGGGCGGCGATGCTCCGGCTCAGCCACGGGGACGTGCGCCGGCGCACCGCCGGGCGGGCCCGGTCGGCGCGGTCGCGCAACCTCAGGATCATCGCGATGCCCGGATCAGCCGTTGTCGGAGTTGCCGGGCGGCCTGCGACGGCTGATGAGCACGACGGCGAGGACCGCGAGCACCACCAGCACCCCCGCCACCACCCCTATCGTGACCAGGGCGGATTCATCCCCCTTGGACCTCGAGGCGGCGGCCGGCTTGGCGACCGCATGACGGCGGGGGGCGGAGGGCTCGGCGGAGGCGGGCGGCGCGGCCCGGTCCGCCAGCGCCTTGGCCGGGGCGATGACCCCATAGCCGTAGCGGGGGTCATGGCCCGCGGAGCCCTTGCGGTCGGCCGTGTCGATCAGCTTCTGGATGACCTGGTTGGCGTTCCAGCGGGGGTGCTCCGAGCGCAGCAGCGCGGCTCCGGCCGCGACCCAGGGCGCGGCGAAGCCGGTGCCGTCGCCGGTCCAGTAGGTGTTGTTGCCGGACGTGGTGAGGATGGAGACGCCGGGCGCGGCCAGGATGGTCTTCCCGCCGTGGTGCGACGAGGTCCACACGGCGCCCTTCTTGTCGGTGGCCACGACGGCGACCACACCGGGGAGGGAAGCCGGGTAGGTGGGCCGGTTGCCGTCCTTGCCGTTGTCGCCCGCGCCGGCCACGACCACGGCGTCCTTGCCGACGGCGTACTTCACCGCCGATCTGAGGGCGGGGGTGGGCCGCTTGAAGGAGACGGCCATATCGATGATGTGCGCGCCGTGGCTCGCCGCGTGGCGGATGGCCTTGGCGGTGGCGTCGGCGAGGGGGCGACCGTCGCGGTAGACGCCGAGCGGCATCACCCGGGCCTCGGGCGCGAGCCCGAACACCCCGTCGCCGCGGTAATTGCGCCCGGTGCCGACGATGATTCCGGCGGCATGGGTGGACTGCTCGGTCGCGCGGACGTCGTCGCGGGTATCGGCGCCGCCGGTGCCGCCCGCGAAATCCTTTCCGGCGACGATCCGCCCGCGCAGATCCGGATGCGTTGTCTCGACCCCGGTGCCGATGACCGCGACGGTCACTCCGGCACCCTTGCTGAATATCCAGGCGCGCTCCGCCTTGAGCGCGGTCAGCGCCCATTCGGATTCATGCAGCCCACCGGAATCGGAATCGCTTGCCGCGGCCGGCGTGGCCAGTGCGAGCGTCATCGCCGCGATGACTGCTCCGGCCCGGCCGGCGAATGGATGGCGTGACATCACGTGACCTGACATTACGTCACCTACTCTCCTCGCACGGGATGCAAGGCCGTCGGGCCCCTTTCATCTTGGCCATCCCCCGCAGGTACTGACACCCGCGAGAGAGGGAGCGGCCGGTCCCTTCTTTGGGGGACCGGCCCGCACGCCCGGGATCCGGCTCTCCCCGATACGGGGGAGAAGAGGGGTCCGCCGAAGGTGTACTCACCGCTCCCCCGAGCGCGGGTACTACCTCCAATTCGGGTGACGCACTCTTGGACGCAACGGCCGAAAGAGCCTCCTGTCGAGGGAGTCGCGATGCAGCGTTTCCGAACGTTCAGCGAGCGCACCGGTGAGCCGGACGAACAGGCTCAGATCGCCGGCCGGAGGCGGACCGGAATGTTCTCGCGAGCCCTCTCGGTGCGGAACCCGATGGCGGGCCTCCCTGGTCTGGCACTGCGCTTCGCGGTGGTCGGCGGGGGCGGTGTGCTGGTGAACACCGTGGCCCTCTTCGCGCTCTATCACTGGGCCGGACTCCCGCTGCTGGTGGCGTCGTCGATCGCGGTGGAGCTCGCCGTGGTCCATAACTATCTGCTGAACGAGCGGTGGACTTTCGCGGTGCGTACCCCGTCCGCCCGGCGATTCGTCAAGTTCAACGTATCCGTACTGGGCGGACTCGCGGTCAATGTGCTCATCGCCTGGTCGCTGGCCCGCGCCGGAATGCATCTGCTGCTGGCGAATTGGATCGGCATCGGAGCGGCCTTCGCGGTCAACTTCGCCACCAGTACGGGCTGGGTCTGGGGGAGGCGAAGCCGATGATTGTCGCGTTCATCTACCTGGTGCTGGTGCTGGTCTCGATCCTGCTCACCGTCCAGTCGGCACACGTCCTCTATCTCATGCTCTACACCTGGGACCGGGCGGACGCCGAGCGGAAGGCCAGGGCGCCGGAGGAATTCCTGCCGCCGCGCCTCTCCTTCAGTGTGCTGCTGCCCGCCCGGCATGAGGAGGACGTCATCCAGAACACCATCGAGCGAGTGGTGCGGGCCGACTATCCGCCCGAATTGCTGGAGGTCTTCGTGATCTGCTCACAGGACGACGACGGCACGATCAAAAAGGCGGAGGAGAAGATCGACGAGCTGAAGCGGGAAGGGCTGCACAATGTGCGGGTCGTGGTCTTCGACGACAAGCCGATCAACAAGCCGCACGGGCTCAACACCGCCCTCCCGCACACCGCCAACAAGGTGGTGACGATCTTCGACGCGGAGGACGACATCCACCCGAAGATCTTCCGCCTGGTCAACACCGTGATGGTGCAGGAGCGGGTCAAGGTGGTGCAGGCCGGCGTCCAGTTGATGAACTACGAGTCCAACTGGTACTCCACGCTGAACGTCCTGGAGTACTTCTTCTGGTTCAAGAGCCGGCTGCACTACCACGCCCACTACGGCTCCATACCGCTCGGCGGCAACACCGTCTTCTTCGCCCGTGAGCTGCTGCTGCGCCTCGGCGGCTGGGACGACCGCAACCTCACCGAGGACGCCGACATGGGCCTGCGGATATCGGCCATGGGCGAGCGGGTGCGCGTCGTCTATGACGACCGGTATGTGACCAAGGAGGAGACCCCGCCGACCCTCGGCCACTTCATCCGGCAGCGCACCCGCTGGAGCCAGGGCTTTATGCAGACCCTGAAGAAGGGCACCTGGAAGAAGATGCCGACGCGCAAACAGCGCTGGCTCGCCTTCTACGTCCTGGCGTTCCCTCGCGGACAGGCGCTGCTCGGCCTGTATCTGCCGATCTCGCTGGGCATGATCCTCATCCTCAAGGTGCCGGTGCTGATCGCGCTCTGCTCCTATCTGCCGGTACTCCTGCTGGCCGCGCACTTCCTGGTCCAGGTGGTCGGCCTGTACGAGTTCACCGGCGCCCATGGGCTCGAAGCCTCGCCGAGGGCCGTCGTCCGGATGGCCATCGCCTGGTTCCCGTTCCAGTTGGTCCTGGCCTACGCCGCGCTGCGGGCCATACGGCGCCAGATGCTCGGCCGCCACGACTGGGAGAAGACACAGCACGTGGGCGCCCACCGGGCCCGTACCGAGGAGGCGGAGTCGCGTGTCGGATAACACCAGGCCCTCGCGGCCGGTCACGGTCGACGAAGCCTCCGCGCGCCCCGCGCGGCGGCGCCGCCCGCGGTTCTCCTTGGAGCGCGGCTGGTTCCCTCCGCTCGGGAACAAGGGGAAGGCCGCCCTGGTCTTCGCCTTGTTCACCGGGCTGCTCACACACGGCTACCACCTGTTCCGCTATCCGCTCTACCTCACCGACGAGGGCATCTATATGCAGCGGGCGTGGTCGCTGGTGCGGGAGACCCGCCTGTCCCCGTACACCTATGACTACGACCACGCCCCGGTCGGCTGGATCACGCTGGCCGGCTGGGTCTTCCCGCTGCCGAAACAGTTCGAGACCTTCGGGAACGCGATCAACACCGGCCGGTTTCTGATGCTGCTGGTGCATGTCGCGTGCGTCTATCTGCTGTTCGAGATCACCCGTCGGCTTTCGGGCAGCGTGCTGGCCGCTTCCATCGCCGCGTTCTTCTTCAACGTCTCGCCGATCGCGGTCTACTTCCAGCGCCAGGTCCTGCTGGACAATCTGATGATGTTCTGGCTGCTGCTGAGCCTGTTCGTGCTGCTCCGCCGGGAGGTCACGATCAGATCGGTGTTCGGCGGCGGACTGGCCCTGGGGATCGCCCTGATCACCAAGGAGAACGCGCTCTTCTTCGTGCCGAGCTTCCTCTACCTGCTCTACCGGCGGATCAAGGGATCGCCCAGCCACCGGTTCACCCGTACGCTCTGGCCGTTCGCCGCGGCGGCCCCGATCGGCGGCTATGTGACCTATGCGCTGCTCAAGAACGAGCTGCTGCCGAGCGGCTTCGACTTCGACCTCAACAATCCGCCCGCGGACCACGTCTCGCTGCTCTACACCCTGTGGTGGCAGCTCAACCGCAACCAGGGCTCGCTGCTCAGCCACAACGGGCTGCTGCATACCAGCTGGCTGGTCCGGGACAGCTTTCTGCTGATCGTCGGGCTGGGCGCGATGGTGATCAGCCTGTGGTGGGGGCTGCGGGACCGGCAGCGCAATCTGGGGTTTCTGATCGCCGGGACACTCGCCTTCGGATACGCCTTCTATCTGCTGCGCGGCAGCGTGGTGCTGGACTTCTACGTCACGCCGCTGATCCCGATGTTCGCGATCAATATCGGCATGGTCGCGGACCGGATGCTGAAGGCCTCGTACTCCAGCCGGTTCATGCGGCGGGCCCATTCCGTGACGAGGGTCGCTCTGCCCTCGCTGGTGGCCGCCGTACTTCTGCTGTCACCGGCATCCGGATATCTCGTGCACACCAATACCGAGGGCCATGTGCAGATCGCGGACCAGTACCAGTCCAAGCTGAATCTCACCGGAATGCAGCACGCCCAGATCGCCTGGGTGCGCAAGCATGTCCCGCCCAACTCGAGAGTCATCATGGACGACGACCTATGGGGCGAATTGCACGATGTACGCCCATTCTATCCGTATGCGCATTCCCACTGGAACGCGGCCTCCGATCCGGATCTCCGGGACAAGCTGTTCAAAAAAAGATGGCAGAACGTCGACTACATCATCATGTCGAACAAGATGCGCAAGTCGATCCTGTCAAACAATGCGGACGGCCGGGAGAACTGGATTCTGCAGGCGCTTCGGAATTCCACCCGCGTCTGGTCGGTGACCCAGGGAAATATCAAGCTGGAAATCTACCGTGTGCAGTAGCCATGGGAAGAGGAGGTGAAGGCCATGCCTGAGTACGACGACGACTGGGATCTTCCGGAGGACAGGGATGTTCCCGAGAACAGGGATGCTCCCGAGGACGAGGAGAACCCCACCCCCGGGAACAAGAAGAAGAAGCTCACCTGGAAGACGGTCC
Source organism: Streptomyces sp. NPDC005393 (assembly GCF_040606675.1). Taxonomy (NCBI): domain Bacteria; kingdom Bacillati; phylum Actinomycetota; class Actinomycetes; order Kitasatosporales; family Streptomycetaceae; genus Streptomyces; species Streptomyces sp. NPDC005393. The sequence goes on from NZ_JBEXFG010000034.1 coordinate 76,388, forward strand.
TGCTGGCTCTCGTGGTCTTCGCGATCGTCGGATCGCTCGTCCAGGTGATCGCGCGCGGCGGATTCGGAGGCGCCCTCAACACCACCGGCAACGGAGGCGGAGGCGCCCCGAAGAAGGGCCATGCCCAGCAGCAGGAGGTGCGGCCGCCCAAGCAGCCCAAGACCATCAAGCTGGGCAACCAGCGGGTCCCGCAGGCGTCCGGCCCGATCATCGTGATCAACCCGGGCCTGGTGACCCCGGGCGGCAGCGCCGCGGTCGAGGGCGGTGGCTTCGACAAGAAGGCCACGGTGGACATCCTGCTGAAGGCCCGGAAGTCGGACACCAAGGGCCGCGCCATCGGCAGCGTCCGGTCGGACCGCTACGGCTCGATCTACGCCCGGTTCCGCATGCCCGAGTCCGCGAGCAACCGGCCCGCCACCCTGGTCGCCCAGCAGCGCGGCAGCACCAAGACCGCCCAGGCCCAGGTGGTCACCGGCGGCGCGGTCGGCACCGCGAAGATCAACAAGATGGTCGGCAGGCCGGGCGACGTCGTATCGGTCAGCGCGCACGGCTTCCGCCCCGGAGAGGCGATCGATGTGTTCTGGGGACGGGTCAGCGGTACGCCCGTCACCACGCTGCACACCGACAGCGGCGGCGGGGTCGGCCGCGCGGACATCAAGGTCGGGGTGGCGCCGATCGGCTCCAGCACCCTCGTCCTGGTGGGCAAGCGCAGCAAGACCACGGCCACCGCGCCCTTCCAGATGCTGGCCATGTACCCCTCGATGAAGTCCAAGCCGTACGCGCTCAAGGCAGGCCAGCGGATCACGCTGTCCGCCAATAAGTTCGCGCCCGGCGAACGGGTGCTGGTCTACATCAACTCCACCGGCGGGCTCCCGGCCTTCACCGCCCAGGCGAACGGCATGGGGCAGATCCGCGATGTGGCGTTCAATGTGCCGTTCGGCCTCAAGGGCCGGCAGACGCTGATGGCGATCGGCGACCAGAGCCGGGCCGTGGTCCGCTCGGGCTTCACCGTCCTGCCGTACACCCCGTCCGCCGAGCCCAGCGCCTTCGGCGGCAGGGCGGGCACCACGCTCAGCTTCTACTGCGCCGGTTTCGCCCCGGGCGAAACGGTGACCGCCTACGCCGGATCCGGCTCCACCGGGCAGCGGAAGATCGGCACCTTCCAGGTGGACAGCCGGGGCAAGGCGGCGGCCGTGGGCTCGTACAAGATCACGCCGGCGGATGAGAACGGGGTCGCCTTCCAGCTCATCGGCCAGAAGAGCGGCGGCGTCGCCAAGGCGAGCATCAATATGTCCACCGGCCGTGGCCAAGGGAATTAGGGACGGATATGACACCCGAGCGAGAACGTGGGCCGGCCTGTCGGGGGCGGCGGGGGACCGGGCCCACGTTCCAGGGAGCGGCCGCCCGGCGGCCGCGGGGCGGCTCGTCCGCGGGCCAGGTGTTCCGTAGATGTACTATGCGTCCTGGAGTGTCCTATGAGTGTTATTTTCGGCCCTAACTCGCGAAGAGTCATACAATTCCTGACCCACATCGAGGACCTCTCTCCCGAGGAAATCGACCGGGTGGCCGATCTGTGGAAGCAGACCTCCAGCCAGACCCGCGCCGAGGGATGGGCGGAGGTCCACCGCACCACGACCGACGAGGAGCGGTACCGGATCCTGGTCGCCGCCGCGGTGGCACGCCGCGCCGCCCTGGACGCGGCACGCAACCACCGCAGACGCGACTGGGCCTTCTGGGCCGCGGTGTGGGACGCCGCGGCAGCCGTCGCCGTGTGCGACCGCATAGGAAGTCACTACAACGTACTGATCGCGCCGCTGGCCGCGGTCATGCCGTCGCTGGCGCACTGCCGGCGCGATGAACTCAGCATCCGCGAGCTGCAGGGTGCCGTCCTCAAGGGAGGTGGGTAGCGATGGGCGACAACCGGATCGACGTTGTGGTGGCCGATGACGACCCGGCCGTCCGGGAAGCACTCGCCGACCTCATCGACTCCCACCCCGACCTCGAACTCGTGGGTCTGGCCGTCGACCACGAGCAGGCCGTGCGCGCGGCGGTCGAGCACCGTCCGCAGGTGGTCGTCATGGATGTGCACATGCCAAAGGGCGACGCTCCCAGCAGCGTCCGGGCCATCCGCGACCAGGTCCCCGGGGCCCGTGTGGTGGCCCTCTCCGCCCACGGCGACCGCGAGACCGTGCTGAACATGCTCGCCGTCGGAGCCACCGGCTACCTGGTCAAGGGCACCCCCGCCGAGGAGATCCTCGAAGCGATCACCCGGGCCGCCCGCGATCAGTTCTCCATGGCCTCGGAGCTCCTCGCCGACTGCGCCGAGCCGCTGCGCCGCGCCGACCGCGCCTCCTGGCGGTTCGAGGACCTGGTCGGCAGCCGGCTGGAGGAGTCGTATCTGGAACTGCTCGGCCACGCGCCGTGCGGGGTCCTGGTCGTCGGCTCCCGCGGCCGGATCGAGTTCGCGAACGCACACGTACGGCATATGTTCGGCTACAGCTCGGCCGAGCTGCGCGACAAGCGGCTGCGGGATCTGGTCCCCGAGCGCTATCGCACCGCCTCCGAGCAGCTGATCGGCCGGGTGTTCACCGCGCCCTCCGCGATGACCGGCCGCCGCCGGGACGGCACCGAGTTCCCCGCCCAGTTCAGCGGCGGCCATCTGCAGGGCAGGCGGCCCCGGTGCGTGGTCTTCGTCTCCGATCTGAGCCAGCTCCGGGCCGCCGAGAGCCGGTTCCGGCAGCTCATCGAGTCCTCCCCGGACGCGATGCTGATCGTGGACGCCGCCGGTCGGATCCAGGCCGCCAACAACCGCACCGAGGCGCTCTTCGGCTACGACCGCGACCATCTGGTCGGCCGGGCCGTCGAGGCGCTCCTCCCCGACCAGCCGCTGACCATCTCGCTGCGCGAATGGGACGACACCGTGGAGGAGCCCGTCGGCCACAGCATGGAGCTGGTCGGCCGGCGCAGCGACGCCAAGCAGTTCCCGGCCGACGTCAGCATCAGCCCGCTGCGCACCGAGGAGGGCCTGCTCACCGTCCTGACCATCCGGGACATCACCGAGGTGCAGCGCGCCCAGTTCGTCCTGGAGCGCAGTCTGGAACTGCTGGAGGTCACCGACCGCGACCGTCAGGCGCTGCTCAGCCATCTGGTCCACGCCCAGGAGGCCGAGCGCGGCCGGATCGCCGCCGACATCCACGACGACACCATCCAGGTGATCACCGCGGCCAGCCTCCGCCTCCAGCAGCTGCGCCGGCGGCTGCGGGACCCGGAGGAGCAGCGGGTGATGGACAAGCTGGACGAGACGCTGAAGCTGTCGCTCAGCCGGCTGCGGCAGCTGATCTTCGACCTGCGGCCGTCCAGCCTGGAGCACGGCTCTCTGGCCGGGGCGCTGCGCGGGCTGCTGGAGCAGATACGCACCGAGACCGGCCTCACCTACCGGCTGGAGGACCGGCTCTCCGTCCAGCCCCCGCCCGAGACCATGGCGCTGATCTACCGCACCGCCCAGGAGTCCCTGATGAACGTGCGCAAGCACGCGCGGGCCAACACGGTCCATGTGCAGCTGCTCGGGCTCGACGACGGCTGTCTCGTACGGATCGTCGACGACGGCGAGGGCTACAACCCCCTGGAGGTCGAGTCCCGCCCCGGCCATCTCGGGCTCTCCCTGATCCAGGAGCGGGCCCAGATCGCGGGCGGCTGGTGCCGTATCGAAAGCGCACCGGGCTCCGGCACCACCGTGGAGTTCTGGGTGCCGCTCGGCGAATCCCCGGCCCCGGCCCTCGGCGCCCTCGGCTCCCCTGAAGGGGACACACAGCCGTGACCGCACCGGCCGATCTGACCAAGGTGCTGATCGTCGAGGACCACCGGGTGGTGGCCGAGGGGCTGTGGGCCCTGCTGGCCGAGTACTCGGATCTGACGGTCGTCGGCTGGGCCGACTCGGTCGCCGAGACCGTGCCCATGGCCAAGGAACTGGCCCCCGACGTGGCGCTGGTCGACTTCCGGCTGCCCGACGGCACCGGGGCGGACGCGGCGGCCAGTATCCGGGCCCACGATCCCTCCACCGCCATCGTGATCCTCAGCGCCGACGCCAGTGACTCGGCACTGTTGGCCGCGGTGGAGGCGGGTGCCTGCGGCTATCTGCTGAAGTCGGCGAGCGGCGACGAGATCGCCGCGGCCATCCACTCGGCCGCCGAGGGCGAGACCCTCATCCCGGCCAGCACCCTGGTGGAGGTCCTGGCCCGGCACCGCGAGAGCACGCGGTCGTCCGCCCAGCAGACCGAGCGTCTGGAGAGCCTGACCCCGCGCGAGCAGGAGATCCTCACCCTGATGAGCCAGGGCCTGGACAACCGGGCGGTCGCGGAGCACCTGAGCATCAGCTACGCCACCGTACGCACCCATGTGCGCAAGATCCTGGAGAAGCTGGAGGCGCGCTCCCAGCTGGAGGCGGTCGCCAAGGCCGCCGAGTTCGGCTTCAAGCCCGCGGAACCGGACTGACGGACCCCCGCGGACGCGCGCCCCCTGGAGCCTCGGCCCAGGGGCGCTCCGCCGTATGGGCCCGGACGGATGGGGGACCGACCGGGTGGCAAAGTCACCCTTCGGATGGAATTCCGGGCATACCGGGCCGGGTTTCCTCCCCATGCGAGTCCCCGGACGGATCCGATGCCCGCGCAGCCGCGGACACACGATCGTCTTCCTGACGACCGCCGCCTGTTACGCGGCGGTCCTCGTGGCCGTCCTCACCGGCTCGGACCTCGTCCGGCTCGACTGGCATGTGGCCATGCTCAAGCCGTACAAACAGTGGCCGCAGGCCCGCGTGCCCCTCGACGTCCTCGTCATCGCGGGCCAGCGCGGCCCCACCGCGGTCGCCGCCCTGGCGTGGCTCGGCTGGCGCGGCTGGCGGACCCGGGACCCGCGCCCGCCGCTCGTCCTGGCCGTCGCGCTGCTGCTGCTCAACGGGAGCGTCGGCGCCGTAAAGATCGCCACAGGGCGGCTGGGCCCGCACGACGCCCACACCCTCGGCTCCGCCGAGCTCTTCCACGGCGGAGACGTCTTCCCCTCCGGTCACACCGCGAACGCCGTCGTCATCTGGGGCACCCTCGCCTATCTCGCCGGACTCCGCCGGTGGGCGGGCACCGTGATCGCCTGCGCGATGGCCTTCGGCATCGGTCTGACCACCCTCTATCTGGGCACCCACTGGGTCAGCGATGTGCTGGGCGGGTGGGTGGCGGGGGCCCTCGTCCTGCTGGCCCTTCCCCTGTTCGAACCGCTGATCGCGACCGTCTCGACTCCTGGGCAGGTGAGCCAAAGTGGCGCTTCGAGTTCTGATCGCAGACGACCATGCCGTGGTCCGGCAGGGCCTGCGCATGATCCTGGGGCTCGACAACGACATCAAGGTGGTCGGCGAGACGACCAACGGCCGCGAGGCCGTCCGGCTGGCCCGGGAGCTGTGCCCCGACGTCGTCCTGATGGACCTGTTGATGCCCGTGATGGACGGGGTGTCGGCCACGGCGGAGATCCGCCAGGACCTCCCCGAGGTCGAGGTGGTGGCGCTGACCAGCTCTCTGGACGACGCCATGGTCATGGGCGCGGTCCGGGCGGGAGCCATCGGCTTCCTGCTGAAGAACGCCGAGGCCGACGACCTGAGGAACGCGGTGAAGGCCGCGGCCGCCGGCCAGATCCATGTCTCCCCCGCCGCGATCTCCCGGCTGATGGGCCAGGTCAGGGAGCCGAGCGGACCGGAACAGCTGACCGAGCGGGAGACCGAGGTCCTGACGATGCTCGCGCGCGGCAAGGCCAATAAGGAGATCGCCCACGATCTGCGGATCGGGCAGCAGACGGTGAAGACGTATGTGAGCCACATCCTGACCAAGCTCGGCGTGCACAGCCGCACCCAGGCCGCGGTGTACGCGGTGCAGTCGGGCCTGGTCCCGGCCGGTGAGCTCACCCCTCCCGAAGCCCTGGAGACGACGAGGGAGCAGTGGTGGTCGGCGTGATCGGTATGCGGTGGATCCGGACCGGACGGAGGCGGCGCGCCGCGGCGCTCGCCGAGGTCACCGAGCACATCCTGGCGGGCGAGACCGCCGACGCGACGCTACGGCTGGTCGCCCGCCGGCTGCGCGAGGTGCTGGGGGCCGATATGGCGCGGGTCATGGTGCTGGAGCCGGGCGACGTCCTGACGGAACGGGCGGCCGACGGCGCCCCGACGGCCGCCCCCCGCGGGCTGCTGACCCCCGGCGGCTCCGCCCCCGCCCGGCAGGCCATCCGGGCCGGCCGGCCGACGGTGTCCGGGGGCGAGCGGAAGCCGCCCCGGTACCGGCGCGAGCCGCACGACGCGGCCCTGGCCTCGGTGCTGGACGCGCCGCTGCTGGTGCGCGGGCAGCCGGTGGGCGTGATCGAGGTGGTGAACCACAGCGGCGGGCGCCGGCTCACCCACGCCGATGTGACGACCGTCGGCCTCTTCGCGTCGCCCGCCGCTCACGCGGTCGCCCGGATCCGGCACCGGGAGCATCTGCGCCGGCTCGCGGCCGCCGCCGCAGGCCAGGGCTCCGTACGGCACACGCTGGACTCCCTGGCCGCGGGCGCGGTGGCCCGTACCGGCGCGGCCGGCTGCAGCGTCTATGTGCTGGAGCCGGGCCCCGGGGCGGTCCTGCGCATGGTGGGCGGCGGCCACGGCCACACCCCGCCGTCGCGGAAACCGGCGCTGGAGGCGATCGCCGGGGCCACGCCCGTGATCCATGAGGGCGGCACCCTGGGCGCGGGCGACGGCGGCCCGGCGCGGGGCGCGGTGGCCGCCTGGCCGCTGCTGCGCGAGTCCACCGCGATCGGCGCGATGTGCTGCCACTTCCCGGCGGGGCGTGACCCCGGCGAGGCCGATGTCACCGTCCTCGAAGTGATCGCCGGGCATGCCGCCTGCGCGGTGGAGCAGGACCGGCTGCGGGCGGCCACCCAGGAGAAGGCCGTCCAGGAGGAGCGCCGGCGGATCTCCCGCGAGCTGCACGACTCGGTCTCTCAGGCGCTGTACGGCATCGCGCTCGGCGCCCGTACCGCCCGTGAGCTGCTGGAACGCGATCTCGCCGAGCCGACGGGGCTGGCCGAGCTCGCCCAGCTCGCCGAGCCGATCGAGTACATACGGCGGCTCGCGGACGTCGCGATCGCCGAGACCCGGACACTGCTGTGCCAGCTGCGGCCCGAGTCGCTGGAGACCGAGGGCCTGGTCGCCGCGCTCACCAAGCACGTCGAGGCGCTCCGGGACCGGTACGGGATCGCGACCGAGGCGAAGCTCGGGGCCGAGCCGGAGACAACCCCGGAGGCCAAGCACGCCCTCTTCCGGATCGCGCAGGAGTCGCTGCACAACGTCGCCAAGCACTCGCGGGCCCGGAACGTCCAGCTCCATCTGCTCAGCGGACCCGGCACCATCACCTTGACGGTCGCCGACGACGGCGTCGGCTTCGACTGCCAGGGCTCCTTCCCCGGCCATCTGGGGCTGCTCTCCATGCGGGAGCGGGCCCAGGAGGTGGGCGGCACGCTCAAGGTGGACAGCCGCCCGGGGCAGGGCAGCCGCATCCGGGCGACGGTCCCGACCGCCCCATGAGCCACGCCCTTGCCCGGTCTTGACCGGTTGTCTTGCCCACGCCTCTAGACCCAACGCCGTTCAGTTAGGGCGGGGCTGGGGGTGTCAAGGGCCGCTCGTGAGCATGGCGATGCTGATGGTGGCTTTGTACGTGGTGCG
>NZ_JBEXFG010000035.1:0-83107 GCF_040606675.1 Streptomyces sp. NPDC005393
GACCCGTCCGCGAACCTCGGGGGCTCCCACGCTCCGGGCACCGAGCAGCTGGCCCACACCGGAGCCGGTCCCGTTGAGCTGGCCATCCCGGCCGCGCAACCCCGCAGCAGGCCGCCGACGCCGTGCTCCCCCCGGACCGGCAGCGCGAGGCGCGGCGCCGCCTCGACGCGTGGCAGACGCAGTCGGCGGCGGTCGCGGCCGAGCTGGCCGATCCGCGCGTGCTCGCCGCCGCGCAGGCGCCGCCCGCCGAGCCCGCGGCGGCCGAGGCGGCGGCGGGCGCGGCCACCCGCGTCCTGCGCGAGGCCTCGGCCGCGGACGCGGCGGCCCGTACGCGCTGCGAGGACCTGGACGCACTCTCCGCACGGGTGGTCGCCGACGCGCGTCGACTCGCCCCGCTGCGCGAGGAGTACGAGCGCGTCGCCCGCCTCGCCTCGCTCGCGGCGGGCACCTCCGCCGACAACGAGCGCCGGATGCGGCTGGAGGCGTACGTCCTGGCCGCCCGGCTGGAGCAGGTCGCGGCCGCGGCGAGCGAGCGGCTCGCGCACATGTCCTGCGGGCGCTACACCCTGGTGCACTCCGACGCCCGCTCGGGCGGCCGCGGCCGCTCCGGCCTCGGCCTGCACGTCATCGATGCCTGGACGGGCCGCGAGCGCGACACCGCCACCCTCTCCGGCGGCGAGACCTTCTTCGCCTCGCTCGCGCTCGCCCTCGGCCTCGCCGACGTCGTCACGGACGAGGCGGGCGGTGTCCGCCTCGACACCCTCTTCATCGACGAGGGGTTCGGCAGCCTGGACGAACAGACCCTCGACGAGGTCCTGGACGTCCTGGACGCGCTGCGCGAGCGGGACCGGACGGTCGGCATCGTCAGCCATGTCGCGGATCTGCGCCAACGCATCCCGGTCCAGCTGGAGGTGGTGAAGGGGCGCGAGGGGTCGGCGGTACGCCATCGCGTCCCCGTGACCGGAGGCGTCAGGTGCTGAGGGCGCGGCGGGCGAGCGGCGAGGAGTAGACGACGCTGGTGGTCACCGAGCCGAGCGTGCCGATCCGCCCCGAGACCTCCTCCAGATGCCGCATCGACCGCGCCGCGACCTTGATGACGAAGCAGTCCTCGCCCGTGACGTGATGGGCCTCCAGGATCTCCGGGGTCGTGGCGATCAGATCCTGGAACGGCTCGTAGTTCCCGGTCGGGTAGCGGAGCCGTACGAAGGCGAGGACCGGAAGGCCCAGCCGCGCCGGATCGAGCACGGCCGAGTACCCGGAGATCACCCCGGCCTCCTCGAGCCGCCGGACCCGTTCGGTGACGGCGCTCGCGGACATGTTCACGGTGCGCGCCAGCTCGGCGTATCCCGCGCGGCCGTTGCTCTGCAGGGCGTCGAGGATGCGCCAGTCGGTGGCGTCTGGGGAATAGCCGGTCATAGGCGCTGTCTAGCAGTGGAAGCCCCGGCCGTACAAGGGATGTGCCGGGGATCACCGGTTCTCCGCACCGGTCACGCTGCGCAGATTTTCCGTCATGACAGCGACCATCACGGCCCCCGTGCTCGCCCATCCGCCCGCCGCCCCCGACGCCGCCCGCCTCGCCTTCCACACCGATGTCGCCGATGTGCCCGCGTCCCTGGACGCGGGCGACCCGGGCGTCATGCTGGTCGACTCGCGCTCCGAGACGGCGTGGGACCAGGGCCATGTCCCCGGCGCCGTCCACCTCCCGACCGCGCGGATCGACGAGCGCGCACGGGAGGTCCTCGACCCGGCCATGCCGGTCGTCGTCCACTGCTGGGGCCCCGGCTGCGACGGCGCCACCCGCGCCGCGCTCGCCCTCGCCCGGCTCGGGTTCCGGGTCAAGGAGATGCTGGGCGGAATCGAGTACTGGATCCGCGAGGGCTACGCCGTCGAGACCGCGCACGGCGTCCAGCGGCGTCCCGGCCGACCCGCTGACCGCCCCGGCGGGCTCGGGCGACTGCGGCTGCTGAGCGGCTTCGAACGGCTGCTGACCGGGCGTCACGGCTCGCCTCTCGTACGCGCGTAGGTCCACAGCGCGCCACGGTCCGCGATCCGCTCGAACCCCGCCCGGACCAGCACCCGTTGGGAGGGGCCGTTCCGCGGCTCGGTGGTCGCCACGACCGTACGGACCTCCGGCCGCTCCAGCGCCCACCCCACCAGCAGCCGCACCGCGTCGGTCGCCCAGCCCACCCTGCGGGCCGACCGGGACAGGTCGTAGCCGACCTCCACCTCGCCGCCCGCGGGGGAGGGCGGGCCGTGGAAGCCGATACTGCCCAGCGCCACACCGTCCTCGGCCCGCAGAATGGCGAAGATGCCCCAGGGCGAGCGGTACTGCCCCGCGATCGAGGCCCGTACGGTCGTCCCGGCGGCGCCGATCGACCCCTCGCCCGGTACGCCGTCGATCCAGCGCAGCTCGCCGGGTTTGCCGTCGGCCAGCACCGCCGCGTCCTCGGGGGTGTGCTCGCGCAGCGTCACCCGGCCGTCCCCCAGCACGAACCGGCCGTCCTCGTACCCTGTCCGGTACGCCATGTGGTGCCTTTCCCTCCTCGGGTGAGGCGCGGCGCGAGGCCGCGCGGCGCAGCGTGACTGTACAAGGTCAGCCCGTGGCCGCCGTGGGCAATGCGGTGAACAGGGCGTGGGGAGTTCGGAGTGGGGGCGGGCCGCAACGGGACCGGTACGGTACGGTCCTGGCCGACCCGACCCGACCCGACCCGCCGTGTCAGAGCGCCGACAACTCCGCCACCAGGTCGTCCAGCCCCAGCGAGCCCTGCGACAGCGCCGCCATATGCCACTTCTTGGCGTCGAACGCGTCGCCGTGCGCCTTACGGGCCGCCTCCCGCCCCGTCAGCCAGGCGCGCTCGCCCAGCTTGTAGCCGATGGCCTGGCCCGGCATGCCCAGATAGCGCACCAGCTCGCTGTCGAGGAACTCCGCCGGGCGGCCGCAGTGCAGACCGAAGAACTCCCGCGCCAGCTCCGGGGTCCACCGCTCACCGGGATGGAAGGGCGAGTCGGCCGGGATCTCCAGCTCCAGATGCATTCCGATGTCGACGATCACCCGCAGCGCGCGCATCATCTGCGCGTCGAGATAGCCCAGCCGCCGCTCAGGGTCGGAAAGGTAGCCCAGCTCGTCCATGAGCCGCTCCGCGTACAGCGCCCAGCCCTCGGCGTTGGCGCTGACCATGCCGACCGTGGCCTGGTAGCGGGAGAGCTGGTCGGCGACATGGGCCCACTGCGCGAGCTGCAGATGGTGGCCGGGCACGCCCTCGTGGTACCAGGTCGAGGCCAGGTCGTAGACCGGGAAGCGGGTCTCGCCCATGGTGGGCAGCCAGGTCCGGCCCGGCCGCGAGAAGTCCACCGACGGCTGGGTGTAGTACGGCGCCGCCGCACTGCCCGGCGGGGCGATCATCGACTCGACCCGCTTCACCCGGTCGGCCAGGTCGAAGTGGGTGCCGTTCAGCTCCTCGATGGCCTCGTCCATCAGCTCCTGCAGCCACACCCGCGTCTCCTCGACGCCCTCGATGTGCGTGCCGTGGTCATCGAGATGGCGCAGCGCCTCCCAGGGGGTGGCGCCGGGGAGGATCTTCTCCGCCTCGGTGCGCATCTCCGCGTGGATGCGGTGGAACTCCGACCAGCCGTACGCATAGGCCTCGTCCAGGTCGAGATCCGTGCCGTTCCACATCCGGGCCCAGCGGCCGTAACGCTCGCGCCCGACGACATCGGGGGCGCCCTCGGTGGCCGGGCCGTACACATCGCGCAGCCAGTCGCGGAACGAGACGAGCGCGTCGGTCGTCACGGCCGCCGCCCCGTCCAGCTCGGCGCGCAGCGCATCGGGCCCCTCGGTGGTGAAGTCGGCGAACCAGCTGCGATCCTTGCCGATCCACTGCTCCAACTGGCTGAGAACCGTGGTCACCTGCCGGGGGCCGGCGGGCAGCTTGCGCCGCAGCCCCTCGGCGAGCGAGGCGCGGTAGCCCTCCAGCGCGGCCGGTACGGCGCGCAGCCGGGCCGCGATCGCCGCCCAGTCGTCGTCCGTGTCGGCCGGCATCACGGTGAAGATGCCGCGCACGGAGTGCAGCGGGGAGTGCAGATTGCTGACCGCGCGCAGCGCCTCGCCGGCGTCGTGCACGGCGAGCTCGGCGGTCAGCCGCTCCCGCAGCAGCCGGGCGCAGCGCCGCTCGGCGTCGCTGTCCGCGCCGGGGCGCGCCTCGGCCTCGGCCAGCCGGTCCAAGGTGGTGCGGGCGAGGTCGGCGACGGCCTCGGCCCCCGCGGGGGAGAAGTCCGGAAGGCGCCGGGAGCTCTCGGGAACGCCCAGGTAGGTGCCGGTGATCGGGTCGAGTTCGATGAGGGCGTCCACATGGTTGTCGGCGACCTGACGGGGCAGCGGAGCGTTCTTGGTGTCGGACATGTGGCCATCCTCGTACGATCAGGGGCGCGCCGTCAGCAGCATGGGGGGTGTGACGTAGCCGAGCGGGAGTGTGCTACGAGGCTGATGAGCCACCGTGCGCGGGTGGCAGCAGCGGCCCGCACTCCCACTGCTGGAAGATCAGCCGGGTCTCGACCCGGGCCACCTCGCGGCGTGAGGTGAACTCGTCCAGCACCAGCCGCTGCAGATCGGCGGTGTCGGCCACCGCGACATGCACCAGATAGTCGTCCGGACCGGCCAGATGGAACAGCGCCCGCGACTCGGGCAGCGCCCGGACCCGCTCCACGAACGGACCGACCAGCTCCCGCCGGTGCGGCCGCAGCTGGACGGAGAGCAGCGCCTGCAGACCGCGCCCCAGCTTGGCCGGATCCAGGCGGAGTTCATGGCCGAGGATCACCCCCGAGCGGCGCAGCCGGGCGACCCGGTCGAGACAGGTCGAGGGCGCCACGCCGACCTGGGCGGCCAGGTCGCGGTAGGTGGTCCGGGCGTCGTTCTGCAGGAGCCGCAGTATGTGCAGATCCACCGGATCGAGAGCGACATTTTCGGCCATCGGCCGAACGTAGCACGGAAGGCTCTCCCCAGGGCCCGAGATGTGTTCACCCTGCACTCATGGAGATCACGGAGAGCACGCAGGACAGGGGTGGCAGCCACTCGCTCGCCACCGAGGCCGTCCACGCCGGCCGCGAGGACCTCGCCGGCATGGGCCTGCACGCCGTACCGCTGGATCTGTCGACGACCTACCCCTCGTACGACAGCCGCCAGGAGGCCGCCCGGATCGACGCGTTCGCCGCCACCGGCGCCCGGCCGGACGGCCCGCCCGTCTACGCCCGCCTCGACAATCCGACCGTCGCCCGCTTCGAGACGGCCCTGGCCCGGCTGGAGGGCACCGAGAGCGCGGTCGCCTTCGCCAGCGGTATGGCGGCCCTCACCGCCTGTCTGCTGGTTCGGGTCGCGCGCGGGCTGCGCCATGTCGTCGCGGTCCGCCCGCTGTACGGCTGCAGCGACCATCTGCTGGACGGCGGGTTGCTCGGCACCGAGGTGACCTGGGTGGATCCCGCCGGGATCGCGGACGCCATCCGCCCCGGCACCGGACTGGTGATGGTCGAGTCCCCGGCCAATCCGACGCTCGCCGAACTCGATCTGCGGGCCGTCGCCCGCTCCTGCGGCGCCGTGCCGCTGCTGGCCGACAACACCTTCGCCACTCCGGTGCTCCAGCGCCCGGCCGAGCAGGGCGCGGGCATCGTGCTGCACAGCGCGACCAAGTACCTCGGCGGACACGGCGATGTGCTGGGCGGGGTGGTGGCCTGCGACGAGGAGTTCGCGCGGGCGCTGCGCCAGGTGCGGTTCGCGACCGGCGGGGTGCTGCATCCGCTCGCCGGGTATCTGCTGCTGCGCGGCCTGTCCACGCTGCCGGTGCGGATGCGCGCCGCCTCGGCGACCGCCGCCGAGCTCGCCCGGCGGCTGGCCGCCGATCCGCGGGTGGCCCGCGTCCACTATCCGCGGCTCGGCGGTGCGATGGTCGCCTTCGAGACCCGCGGCGATCCGCACGAGGTGATCGCCGGGGTGCGGTTGATCACCCCGGCGGTCAGCCTCGGCAGTGTCGACACCCTCATCCAGCACCCGGCCTCCATCAGCCACCGGATCGTGGCCGAGGGGGACCGCCGCTCCTCGGGGATCAGCGACCGGCTGCTGCGGATGTCCGTCGGCCTTGAGGACGCCCGGGACCTGTGGCGCGATCTGGACCAGGCGCTCAGCGCCCGCGCGGCGGAGCCGGCAGCGGAGGGGCCGGAGCGGGCGCCGGTGCCGGGGTGAGCCGGGCGGTGATCACGAGAGTGCCCTTCTCGATCTGATAGTCCAGCGGCAGTTCGAGGGCGCGCATCGCCGCCACCATCCCGGTGTTGGCCGACTGGGTGACGGCGTAGACGCTCTCGCACCCCGCCTCGGCGGCCATTCCGACCAGCCGTCGCAGCAGCTCCCCGCCGACGCCGCGGCGCTGCCACTCGTCCTCGACGATCAGCGCGATCTCGGTCTCGTCCCCGTCCCACAGCAGATGGCCGAGGGCGGCCAGCCGCCCGGAGGCGGTGTACGCGGCGAGCGTCCGGCCGAAGCGCGGGCTCAGCAGATGGGCGAGGTAGCGGTCGGCGTCACCGATCGGGCCGTGGTAGCGCTGCCCGAGCGTCGCGGAGGAGCAGCGGCCGTGCATCTCGACGGCGGCGTCCAGATCGCCGGTGTCGGCGCGGCGCACGGTGATCGCGTTGCCCTCGGGCAGCGTCAGCACATCGCTGCGGTGCGGGACGCGCGGGCCGAGCCGGGCGTCCAGCTCGACCAGGGCGCGGGCCCGTGCGAACTCGGTCGGAGTGAACGGCAGATACGGCCGCTCGATGGTGATCGCACCGCCGGACGGGTCGCGCAGCCGCATCACGGTCTCCTCCAGCACGCCCTCGACCGGGGGTCTGCCGTCGAGACGGCGGCCGGTCAGGGACTTCGCCGGAAGCGAGTGGATGGTGCAGCGGCCGAGCAACTGGCGTAGCGCGAGCGGCAGTTCGGCGCCGTCCAGTGCGGTGCGGGTGGCCAGGGTCAGCACTCGGGTCGGGGCGTCCACCAGGTCGTGGGTGTCGGCCCGCTCGACCCAGGTGTCGCTGCCGCCCCCGGCCGTCACGGCGCGGGTCAGCTCGGCGGACGGCAGGGCCTCGGGGGCGCGCAGCAGGAACTCGTCCACGGTCCCGTCCGCCAGGGGATGCGTCTGCAGGGCCAGGATGTCGACCCGGTGGTGGGCCAGCGCCGCGCACAGCGTGGCCAGGGTGCCCGGCTCGTCCTGTACGGTCGTCCGCATCCGCCACAACGTGGTCGCCTTGCGGTCCGTGGCCCGTGGGGCGCCCGCGGAGCCGGCGGCGGTGCGCGCGCCGTCCGCGGGCGAAGGTGACGCTGTCGGCGGCGCGCCCCTGTGGCGTCGTGACCACCATGTGTGGAAGCCGGCCGTGGCGAGCAGCGCCACGGCGGACGCGATGAGCAGGACCGGTCCGTCGGGGCCGTGGGCGATGCTGTTGGCCACGATGTCGGCGACCGCCACCGCCGTGAACAGGGCCGCCAGTTCGACCAGATCGCGTCGCCAGCGGTGGTGATGGCGGGCGGGGTGCTCGGGGGTCGCTCGAGATGTCATGGAAACAGCCTCGCGCAAAGGTGTTGCGTGATCACAAACGGACCATGTCCGATGAGTTAAGGGCGCATCTGATCCTAGAAGCTCATTTTGTCCGAAAACAAAAGATCGAAGCTGGCACTTCTGCTCACTCCGCCGTCAGCCGCCGCAGTACCCCGCCGCAACGCCGTGCGTATGCCTGCTGGAAGAGCGGCACCAGCGGCCCCCCGGCCCGGCTGAACCAGGCCGCCGGCCGGCTGAAGGCCGTTACCGTCAACACCACCGAGCCGTCCGGCTCCAGGCTCACCACGAACGATTCCTCGCCACGCTCAGGATGGCCGGGAAGTGTCCCATAGGCGAAGCCCGTCCGCTCCTCGTCCGCCACCGTCCACACCACCTCGCACGGCGCCGACAGCCGCAGCCGCCCCACCCCGAGGCCGACGACCACCGGCATTCCGGCGGTGGCGACCGGCTCCCGGGTGCGGACCGAGACCCCGACCGCGCGGTGCATCCGCCAGTCCATGACCGCCCGGCCCGCGGCCTCGAACACCGCGCGGCCGTGCCCGACCCGGGTGCGCACCCGCAGATGGTGGTAGCCGGCGGGCAGCGGCCACCGCCGGGTGGCGCCCACCTCGGGGTAGGTGAGGTGAGAGGGCGCGTCGGGGCCGTGGGTGGCTGCCATGCCCGTACGGTAACGCGGCCCCGTACGCCGCCGGGACCGCGCCCCGCAGGTGTGGCTACTGGCCCACCAGGCCCGGCCGCAGCACCTTGGTGAACAGCACCGTGCCGCCGTCCTCGCGCAGCCGGACCGTCATCTCGGCGCTGTCGCCGTCGATGTCCACCTCGCCGTAGAACTGGAAGCCCTCGGCCGGCGAGACGTTCGCCCGGGTCGGCGCCTTGACGTAGGGCTGCTCGGGCCCGAAGGTGCCGTCCAGCTTGACCGCCGGGAAGGCGCCCGCGTTCAGCGGCCCGGAGACGAACTCCCAGAACGGCGCGAAGTCCTTGAACGCCGCGCGCGAGGGGTCGTAGTGCTGCGCCGAGGTGTAGTGGACGTCGGCCGTCAGCCACACCGTGCCCGTGATCTTCTGATGCTTGATGTGCCGCAGCAGCTCCGCCATCTGGAGCTCACGGCCGAGCGGGGCGCCCGGGTCCCCCTGCGAGACCGCCTCGAAGTCGGTGCTCCCGTCCGGGATGACCAGACCGAGCGGCATATCGCAGGCGATGGCCTTCCACACCGCGCGCGACCGCGAAAGCTCCCGCTTGAGCCACCTCAGCTGCTCGGCGCCGAGGATGCCCTGGGTGTCCTCGGGTTGCCGGTTCGGCGAGTTCGCGTCGCGGTAGGTGCGGCAGTCCAGGACGAAGACATCCAGCAGCGGGCCGTGGTGCTGAACCCGGTAGACCCGGCCGCTCGCGTCCGGCCGCACCGTGCTGACCGGGAAGTACTCGGCGAACGCCTGCCGCGCGTGCGACGCCAGCACGTCGACGTTCTTCTCGGTGTAGCGATCGTCGGCCAGGATCTCGCCGGGGTACCAATTGTTGAGGACCTCGTGGTCGTCCCACTGGGTGATGGTCGGCACCTGGGCGTGGAAGCGGCGCAGGTTGGCGTCGAGGAGGTTGTAGCGGAAGTTGCCGCGGTACTCGTCGAGCGTCTCGGCGACCTTGGTCTTCTCCGGTGTGACGATGTTCCGCCAGGTGGATCCGTCCGGCAGCGTGACGCTCTCCTTGACCGGGCCGTCCGCGTAGATGTTGTCGCCGCTGCACAGGAAGAAGTCGGGGTTCCGGCGGCGCATCTCCTCGAAGATGCGGTAGCCGCCGTGGTCCGGGTTGATGCCCCAGCCCTGCCCCGCCAGATCGCCCGACCAGACGAAGCGCACGTCCTCGCGGCGCTGCGCGACCGTACGGAACGTCCCATGCACCGGCTCACCGGTGCGGCGCGGATCGTCCGGATCGGCCAGCAGGACGCGGTAGTGCACCTGGGAGCCGGAGGGCAGCCCGTGCAGCGCGGTGCGGCCCGTGAAGTCGGTACCGGGGCCGACCAGCGGGCCCTGCCAACGGCGGGGGCGCGCGAAGGACTCGGTCGCGGAGGTCTCGACGATCATCCGGGCCGGACGGTCCGAGCGCACCCACACCAGGCCCGAAGACGTCGTCACATCGCCCACCTGGACGCCCCACTGGGCGCTCGGGCGCCCGGACAGCGCCTGCGCGGGGGCGGCGGCCGCCGCCGACGCGGCCGATGCCACCGTGGGCAGCGCCAGGGCCGCAGACGCGGCCGCCGACCCCTGGAGCACTGTGCGCCGCCCGATTCCTCTGCCGGATTCCCGCGCCATGGTGGAACCTCCCGTTGCTCGTGGAACTGGTGTGCCGTTCTGTTGCTATCGGTGCGAGGTGCCTCATTCCCGAACGGACAGTGAACAACTGGCCGCCATGCCAAGGGAAGTACCGCCCACTTTTTTTCAGGGCTCGGTTCGCCTCCGGGGCGCTTTAAGCCCCTGTCGACGGTCGACCGTGGCCTGGTCCAGGGCGGCGGTCTGCGGATGCCGGACGCGAGCGAGGCGGCGGCGCTGCTGTGGCAGGCGGCGGTCGTCACGGTCATCGGCTTCGTCTGCTGGTACGCGGGCGTCCAGCGGATCGGCGCGGAGCGGGCCACGCTCTTCTCCGGCCTGATTCCGGTGTCCGCCGCCGTCACCGCGCCACCGGTCGGCACCGGCGGCTACGGCCCGCCGCAGGCGGCGGGCGTCGTTGGCGGCTCGGTGCGCCTCCGTAAGCCGCTGTGGATGGACTCCGCCCCGGCCCGGACGGGTAAACCCGAGGGCGTCGCGGCCCGCCGACGAGTGAGCCGGAGGGGCACGCCGCCGTCGTAAGGGAGGGCGTGGGGAAGCCGCGAGGCTCCCATGGGTATGGGGCGCCCCCTGGCGCCCATCGTTATGGGGTGCCCCGTGGCGAGTCAGCCGAAGGGGCGCGCCGCTGTCGAACGGGAGGGTGCGCGCAGGCGCCTCGGGCTCCCATCGGTAGGGGTGCCTCCCGGCTGGGGGTACCTCCCAGCGGAAGCCGGGGGCGAGCCGAAGGGGTGCGCCGCTGTCGTAGGGGAGAGCGCGCGGAGGCCCCTCGGGCTCCCTTCGGTATGGGGGGTGCCCCCGGCCCCCGGCTGGGGGCACCTCCCAGCGGTAGCTGGGGGCGAGCCGAAGGCCGCGCGCCGCTGTCGAAAGGGAGAGCGCGCGGAGGCCCCGAGGAACGAGGGGTCGAGCACGGTCGACCGTCGACAGTGGCTTGAGCGCCCCGGAGGCGAACCGAGCCCCCAAAAAGGGGGGGTCGAGCACGGTCGACCGTCGACAGTGGCTGGAGCGCCCCGGAGGCGAACCGAGCCCCAAAAAAGGGGGGGCCGAGCACGGTCGACTGTCGACAGTGGCTGGAGCGCCCCGGCGGCGAACCGAGCCCTGAAAATTAGCGACTGCCGTCCAGGATGACGCGGGCGACGAGCGCGGGGTCGTCGTTCATGGGGACGTGCCCGCAGCCGGGCAGCCGGATCAGCCGCGCGCCGGGGATCACCTGCTTGGCCCGGACGCCTTGACGGCGCGGCAGCAGCCGGTCGCGCGAGCCCCAGGCGATGGTGACCGGCACGTCGGGCACATCGCCGCTGAACAGCCCGGCGCTCCCGGCGGCGAGCGTGGCGTCGAAGCCGACGGCTTCGCGCATCGCCCGTGTCTCGGCGACGACCGCGGCCGGTGAACGACGCGCGGGGCGGGCGTAGATGGCGCCGGTCAGTGCAGCCCGCCCGGCCGCGCTACGGGCCAGCCACGCCACGAGCGGCGGCGGCAGCGCCCGTGCGCCGGCGCGCATCGCGCCGAGCACCCCGAAGGCGTAGCGGCGCTCGGCGTCGGTCCAGAACCGGGCCGGGGACAGCGCGGTGACGGACCGTACGAGCCCGACCCGGCCCAGCTCAAGGGCGATCAGCCCGCCGAGCGAGTTCCCGGCGACGTCGGGGCGCTTGACCCCGAGCGCGTCGAAGAGCGCGCCGAGGACCGGTATGACGCCGTCCAGGTCATAGGGGATGCCGGTCGGCAGCGCGTCCGACGCCCCGAAGCCGGGCAGATCGATGGCGATGACATCGCGGTCGACCGCGAGGATGTCCATCACCGGCTCCCATGCCTGCCAGTGGTGGCCGATCCCGTGCAGCAGAACCAGGGGCCGCCCGGTGCCGCGCCGCTCATGGACGATCCGTGCGGTGCGGGGGCCGCCGGGGGTGTCGACGGGGAAGGAAAGGGGCGCGGCCATGGGGGGCTCCTTGCGATCGGTCGGCGTCCTGGATGAGCGTATAAGACAGCATGTCAGCAGGAGTTACCGCGGGGTAGCCCCTTGTGTATCGAGCCTGGGGCGACCGCTCGACGGCGTGGCTCATGTGATCGCCTTCCTGGACAACGGCCACGGCGTCGGGTGGGATGGGTCCGTGGCCACCGCCGATACCGCGACCGACGTCTTCGAGCGGCACCGCCCCGTACTGACCGGGGTGGCGTACCGGATGCTGGGCCGGGTCGCCGACGCGGAGGACGTCGTCCAGGAGGCGTGGCTGCGCTGGTCCGGCACCGACCGCGACCAGGTGCGCGACTCGCGTGCCTTTCTGGTGCGGACCACCACCCGGCTCGCCATCGACCGGCTGCGGCAGATCAAGGCCCGCCGCGAGTCGTACGTCGGCCCCTGGCTCCCCGAGCCCCTCGCCACCGACCTCGGCCACACCGCCCCGGATGCCGCCGAGCGGGCGCTGCTGGCCGAAACCGTCTCGTTCGCCGTGCTGGTGGTGCTGGAGTCGCTGTCGCCGCTGGAGCGCGCGGTCTTCGTACTGCGCGAGGCGTTCGGCTTCCCCTATGGCGAGATCGCGGAGGCGCTCGACCGCAACGAGGCGGCTGTCCGGCAGCTGGCGGGGCGGGCCCGGCGTCATGTGGAGGAGGGCACGCCGCGCTTCGAGGTGGATCCGGAGCAGCGGCGCGATCTGACGGAGAAGTTCCTCACCGCGTCCACCGGTGGCGACCTCCGGCAACTGCTGGCCCTGCTGGCCCCCGATGTACGCCTCATCGGCGACAGCGGCGGCAAGGCGAAGGCGCCGCTGCGAGTGCTGGAGACGGCGGATAAGGTCGGGCGCTTCCTCTTCGCCGTCTCGCACCAGCCGATTCCGGAGCCGGAGTTGGTCGTGACGGAGGTCAACGGCGGGCCGGCGCTGCTCCTGCTGTCGCGGGGACGGCCGGACACCGTTGTCAGTCTTGATGTCGTCGACGGCCGGATCCGGTCGATCTACATCGTGCGGAATCCGGACAAGCTCACAGCGTTCGAGCGCTGATCACAACCCGCCCGCGACCCGCAGCACCGCTCCCGTCGTGTACGACGCCTCGGGCGACAGCAGCCAGGCCACCGCCCCCGCGATCTCCTCCGGCTCACCGGGCCGCCCCATCGGCACCCGCTCACGGTCGCGCCACGGCCGCTCCGGGTCGCCCATCCGCGCGTGGATGTCCGTCAGGGTCATGCCGGGCTGTACGGAGTTGACCCGGACCCCCTCCGCCGCCAGCTCCTTCGACAGGCCCACCGTCATCGCGTCGACCGCCGCCTTGCTGGCCGCGTAGTGGACGTACTCCCCGGGGCTGCCGGTCGTCGCCGCACCCGAGGAGATGTTGACGATGGCGCCGCCCTGGCCGCCGTGGCGGGTGGACATCTCGCGTGCCGCGCGCCGGGCGCAGAGCAGGGCGCCGGTCACGTTGACGTCCACGACGCGGCGCATGACCTCCGGCGAGGTCTCGGTGAAGCGGCCCAGCGGCCCGGTGATCCCGGCGTTGTTGACCAGTCCGGTGATCGGGCCCAGCTGCTCCCGGACCGTGTCGAACAGCGCCTCGACCTGTTCCGTGACGCTCGTGTCGGCCTGGACGGCCACCGACCGGACGCCCTCCGCGCGCACCGCCGCCGCGCAGCGCTCGGCCGCGTCCCGGGCGTGCTCGTAGCCGATGGCGACGCTGTGTCCGGCGCGGGCGAGCCGCACCGTTACCGCCGCGCCGATTCCGCGACTGCCGCCGGTGACCACCGTGACCTGGTCCATTGCCTCAGCCCCTGCCCCATACCGTCAGTCGCACCAGATGATCACCCGACGATAACCGATCGAGGATTGGTCTTGACCAAGTCCGCCACACCGCCTTATGGTCACATTGATACTGCAACAACCTTTAATAAAGAAGCGCGCAAAAACCGTTGCGGAGGACAAGGGGGACAGGGTGGGGACGACGCAGCTCGAATCGGTGCCGGAGCCGAAATACTGGCACCTCAAGACCGTGCTCAGCGACGCTCTCGACTCGGAGTTCGCGGTCGGGGAGATCCTGCCCAACGAGCGTGAGCTGGCGGCCCGCTTCGGCGTCGCCCGCGCCACCCTCAGGCAGGCCCTCGAGCAGCTTGAGCTGGAGGGCAGGCTGCAGCGCCGCCGTGGCGTCGGCACGACCGTCGCCCCGCCCCGCGTCGGCGTGGCCGTCGGCGACTACACCCACAGCTGGACGGACACGGCGGGCGACGACGCCTGGCAGTCCGTCGACAGCGTCGAGACGGTGCCGCCCGCGGCGATCGCCCGGCTCCTGGAGACCGGCCCGGACACCCGGGTGCACCGTGTCCGCCGCACCCGGATGAGCAAGGGCCAGCCGCTCGCCGCCGAGCTGCTCTACGTACCGGCCGAGTCCGTTCCCGGCCTCGCCGCCATCGACGCCCCCAGCGGTCTGGCCCGCGCTCGCGCCGTCCTGCGTGAGCTGAGCCGGCTGGAGCTGGAGGGCCGTGAGCAGTCCGTGGAGCTCGGCTCGGCCCGCGCGGAGGACGCCAAGGAGCTCGACCGGCTGCCCGGCGCCCCCGTCCTCGTGGTGACCACCCGCTATGCGGCGTCCGGCCGCACCGCCGCGGTCGCCGTGGCCACCTACCGGGCCGACACCTGCCGTCTCACCTTCGGTGACCCGGCGGGCGAGGAACTGCTGGCGGGCTGACGGCCCGAGCCCTCCGTCGCCGCCCCGCCCGAATGCCGTCGGCGGTCGGGCCCGCGGGTCAGCGCCCGGCGCGGCGCGCCGTCACCGTGCTCTCGACCGCGAAGAGCCCTCACCTTCGGCGACCCGGCGGGCGAGGAACTGCTGGCGGGCTGACGGCCCGAGCCCTCCTTCGCCGCCCCGGCCGAATGCCGTCGGCGGTCGGGCCCGCGGGTCAGTGCCCGGCGCGGCGCGCCGTCACCGTGCTCTCGACCGCGAAGAGCTCCTCTTCCACGTGGTCGAGGGCCAGCCGCAGCGCGCCCGTGGTCACCGCCGCCTCGCCGAGCAGGGAGAGGGCGACCTGCGGGGGCCGCAGGCAGTAGCGGGACAGCTCGTCGCGCAGGGGGCTCAGCATGCCGTCGAGGCCCGCGGCCCAGCCGCCCACCACGACGACCTCGGGGTCGAGCGCCAGCACCAGCGCCGCCGTGTCGTGCACCAGCCGGCGGATGAAGCGGTCCACGGCGGCGCGCGCCTGCGCGTCACCGTTCCGGGCCAGCGTGAAGACGTGCGCGACCTGCTCCTCGTCCAGGGGGCTCAGGGGCTCCCCGGTCGTGGAGAGCACCTCCTCCGGGGTGGCCTCGCGGCCCAGCAGATGGAGTGCGCCGATCTCGCCGGCCGCGCCGCCGAAGCCGCGGTGGAGCCGGTCGCCGATCAGGGATCCGGCCCCCGGGCTCAGTCCGGCCAGGATGAAGACGACATCGTGCGAGCCGATGGCCGCGCCCTTCCAGTGCTCCGCGACCGCGGCGGTGTTCGCGTCGTTCTCGACCAGCACCGGGCAGCGGAAGGACCGCCGTAGCCGCTCGCCGAGGCGCAGGCCCGTCCAGCCGGGGAGGGCGGTGCACAGATGGACGGTGCCGTCGGCCTCGACGATGCCGGGGCTGCCGACGCCGACCGCGCGCAGCGAGTAGCGGTCCACTCCCGCGCGCCGCAGCAGATCCGCGACGGCGGTCCGTACCCGCTCCAGCCGCTCGTCCGCCGACGCCTTCTCGGACACCCCGCGCACCGTCGAGCCGAGCGGGCGGCCGTCGAGGTCCGACAGCAGCGCGGCGACGCGGTGCGCGCCTATCTCGATGCCAAGCAGATGCCCCGCCTCGGCCCGGAAGCGGAAGCGGCGCGCGGGGCGGCCCTGGCGGCGCACCCCGCCCTCCTCGGCGGGGACTTCGACCGCGAGACCGCTGCTGGTCAGCCCGTCGATGACGCCCTCGACGGTGGGGCGGGACAGGCCGGTCACCCGGGTCAGATCGGTGAGGCTCGCACAACCGGGGGAGCCGTCCGGGGAGTCTCCGGAGGCGGGGGAGCCGGCCCCGGGGCCGGACGCGGTCGCGGCGCGCAGCGCGTGCAGTACTACGGCGGAGTTGATGCGCCGCAGCAGAGACGGATCCCCGCCGGTGAGCCGCCCCAACGTCGGCCTCCCTCCTGTGCGTATCTGCCGGATCGTATCCGCTGGGCGCGGAAGCGGCGAGCGGCCTCGCGAGCGGCCCGGCCCGCCCCTCGCCCGGCCTCGCCGCCCCGGTGCGGCAGCTCAGCCCGGTGCGACGAACCCCGACTCATACGCGGCGATCACCGCCTGGGTGCGACCCGGGCCTGGAAGGGCGTCCAGCGGACCGGTCACCTCCGCCTCCAGCGCGTACCCCGCCGCCCGCGCCGACTCCAGGAGCCGTTCGGCGTCGGTGAGTCCCGGCCGGTCGGCCGGGCGCCGGCCCGCGTCCTCGCGCAGCAGCCGCAGCAGCCGCAGCACCCGCTCCAGATCCTCCAGCGCATGGCGCCCGGTCTCCTCGATCGCGCCCAGCGCCCGCTCCGTGAACTCCGCCGACCGCGCGGCGCGTGCCGCGCCTGCCGCGGTGTGGGGCGGGTGGATGGCCCTGAGGCGGCGCGGTGCCTGACGCCTGACGGACAGCCACATGTCCGACCGGGGTTGTTTACTGACGGCATGACCTCCCTCGCGCAGTACGTGGCCACGATCGATCTGCTGCGCGCCCGGGACTTTCCCGCGCAGCGGGGGACGTCCGAGCGGGTGGAGAGCGGCCCCGGCTTCCATGTAGCCGACCTCCGCGTCAGCGAGGACTTCTGGGACGCGGATCTGACCCGGGTGGAGGAGGTGCTGGAGGAGTTCGAGGCCGAGTTGAGCGTTCTCGTCCACGCGCTGACCGTACGCTGGGGCGCCCCCGCAGTCCTCGACCTCACCGGCCACTTAGAACGCCAGGCCATGGGCGAGCCGGTGCCGCCGCCGCTGGACGCGCTGTGCGGGTACGTGCCCGAGCTGCACATCTGGCGCGTGGACGACCGGTGGGTCGGGCTGGGGGTGGGGCAGGGGGACCGCGAGCTGCCGTTCCAGCTGCTGCTCGCGGTGGGGGAGACCTAGCCCTCCGCCTCGGCCGCGGCCCGCAGCCGGCCGAACTCCTCGGCCATCGTCGCCGTCGTCCAGTTGCTCTTGAGCGAGGAATACCCGTACCGTCTCCTGTTGCTCCTCAGGCAGTCGCTGGAAGATGGGGTCCAGCTCGCGCCTACGTACCCCGTTCTTCACCATGAAGACCACGTACGGGAAGTAGTCGGCGTCGTTGAGCAGGGCAGCGTGCCGGTAGCCTGCCACCTTGTCACTGATGCGGGCGGGGGTCCCGCCAGGTCTGCCGGGACACTTGGCGGCACCGGCTTTTGACAGGAACCCCCGTCGCATCACGGTGGGGGCTGTGCTCGGCCTGAGCCAAGGCCTTCTGCCGTGCGACTTCCCGCGCACGGGCCATAAGGTCCCGGACATGCCTGTTGGAGCGATACGGCCGGATGCCCCGCCGCATCGTGGGCCTGCAATTCTTCAGGGGTCATCCGGCGGTCAGAGGATCGCCCCGGGGGTGTAGGCCGCGGCCTCCGGGTGCTGCTTGACGATCTCCTCGATCCGGGAGACGACCGCACCGACCTGATCGGCGGCGGCGCCCGTGAACGACAGCTTGTCGGCCATCAGCGCGTCCAGTCCCGCCCGGTCCAGCGGGATCCGGGCGTCGGCGGCGAGCGAGTCGAGCAGCTCATTGCGCTCGGCGCCCTGCTCGCGCATCGCGAGCGCCGCGGCGACCGCGTGCTCCTTGATGGCCTCGTGGGCCACCTCGCGGCCCACCCCGGCCCGCACGGCGCCCATCAGGACCTTCGTCGTCGCGAGGAAGGGCAGATAGCGGTCCAGCTCGCGCGCGACGACGGCGGGGAAGGCGCCGAACTCGTCCAGCACGGTCAGGAAGGTCTCCAGTAGGCCGTCGAAGGCGAAGAACGCGTCCGGCAGCGCGACCCGGCGCACCACCGAGCAGGACACATCGCCCTCGTTCCACTGGTCGCCCGCCAGCTCGCCGGTCATCGAGGCGTAGCCGCGCAGGATGA
Source organism: Streptomyces sp. NPDC005393 (assembly GCF_040606675.1). Classification (NCBI taxonomy): domain Bacteria; kingdom Bacillati; phylum Actinomycetota; class Actinomycetes; order Kitasatosporales; family Streptomycetaceae; genus Streptomyces; species Streptomyces sp. NPDC005393. The sequence continues at coordinate 17,945 of NZ_JBEXFG010000035.1, forward strand.
CGGCGAGGCCGTTGACGCGCTCGCAGGAGCGGGTGTTCATCTTGTGCGGCATCGCGGACGAGCCGACCTGGCCCGGCTTGAAGCCCTCGGTCACCAGCTCGTGCCCGGCCATCAGCCGGACCGTCTTGGCCAGCGAGGACGGGGCGGCGGCCAGCTGCACCAGGGCGGTGACGACGTCATAGTCCAGCGAGCGCGGGTAGACCTGGCCGACCGAGGTGAACGCCTGGGCGAAGCCCAGGTGCCCGGCGATCCGCCGCTCCAGCTCGGCCAGCTTCTCGGTGTCGCCGCCGAGCAGGTCGAGCATGTCCTGAGCGGTGCCGACCGGGCCCTTGATGCCGCGCAGCGGGTAGCGGTTCAGCAGGTCCTCGAGGCGTCCGTACGCCACCAGCAGCTCGTCCGCCGCGGTCGCGAACCGCTTGCCGAGCGTCGTGGCCTGCGCCGCGACATTGTGCGACCGGCCCGCCATCACCAGCTCGGCGTGTTCGGCGGCCAGCTTGCCGAGCCGGGCCAGCACCGCGACCGTACGGTCCCGTACGAGCTCCAGGGAGAGCCGGATCTGGAGCTGCTCGACGTTCTCGGTGAGATCGCGGGAGGTCATGCCCTTGTGGACGTGCTCATGACCGGCGAGGGCGTTGAACTCCTCGATACGGGCCTTCACATCATGCCGGGTGACCTTCTCGCGCTCGGCGATCGAGGCCAGGTCGACGGTCTCCAGCACCCGCTCGTAGTCGGCGAGGGCGGCGTCCGGCACCTCGATGCCGAGGTCCTTCTGGGCGCGCAGCACGGCAAGCCACAGCCGCCGCTCCAGCGTCACCTTGTACTCGGGGGACCACAGGACAGCCAGCTCCGCGGAGGCGTAGCGGTTGGCCAGGACGTTCGGAATGCGCGGCTTACCAGTCACGTGCACAGAGTCTACTGGCCGATTCCGCAGGCCAGACCGGTGGCCGGGGTGGCCTCCCACGAGGCCCCGCACAAGACCCCGCACGAGGCCCCGCACGAGGCCGCCGCACAAGCCCGGCGGTCAGGCCCGGGGGCGGCAGCGGTGCGTCCCGAGCATGATGAGCGCATGGCGATGACCCACATCTACTTCGAGGGCGGAGCGCGGAACGGGACCACCGTCAGCTGGAATGTGGAGCCCGGCGCGGACATCTACGACGACAACATCTTCCGGCCGCCCGAGCTGTACCGGCGGACGAACCGGACCAGGGTCATCGGGCGGATCGAGTATGTCGTCTTCCGCTACGACCCGTCGGGGACCCGGCCGGGGCCGCGCCCCTGAGCCCCCGCACGCCCCCGCGCGGCCGCGCAACGGATACCCCGGTTGGACCGCGCCGGGTTCCGTCGGGGGCGGAGCGGGGCAGTCTGGTCGGCGTGGATGCCTTTGAATGCGACCGTACGACCATGGCCATCGTCGCCGCCGCGCTCGCCGACGACGGAGAGGGCGCGGCGGCCCTCCTGGAGCCGCTCGAGACGCGTGATGTGTGCCGGGTCGCCGTCCGGCTCGCCGCGATGGCCGCCGACGCGCTGCTGGCGGTGGCCGAGGAGGGCGGAGGCGGCCGGGAGGAGGCGCTCGCGCACTGGCAGGCGTGCATCATCGCCCATGAGTCCAGACGTGGCGAGGAGTGAGGGGCCCGGTGGCCGAGGGGCGCCGCGCCCCTCGGCCACCGGGCCCGCGCCCGCGCCCGTCAGGCGACCAGCTCGCGCAGCACGTCCTCCATCGTGACCAGCCCCTCCAGCCGGCCGTCCGCGTCGATGACCGCCGCGAGATGGGTGCCGCTGTCGCGCATCGCGGTGAGCACGTCGTCCAGCGGCGTCTGGGACCGCACCCGGGGGATCGGGCGCAGCTGCTCGGGGCGGAACGGCCGGTCGCGCGGCAGGGCGTCGAGCGCGTCCTTGACATGCAGATAGCCGAGGATCCGCCCGGAGTCGTCGACCACCGGGAACCGGGAGAAGCCCGACTCGGCCGCCAGCCGCTCCAGCTCCTCGGGGGTCACCCCGAGCCGCGCCGAGACCACCCGGTCCATGGGCAGCACCACATCCCGTACCCGCCGGCGGCCGAGCTCCAGCGCGTCCCGCAGCCGCTCGGTGGCCCGCTCGTCCAGCAGTCCGGCCTGGCTCGAGTCCGCGACCAGGCGGGCCAGCCCGTCATCCGAGAACGTGGCGGCGACCTCGCCCGTGGGCTCGACCCGCATGAGCTTCAGCAGTCCGTTCGCGAGGGCGTTGACTCCGAAGATCACCGGACGCAGGGCGCGCGCGAGCCCGACCAGCGGCGGGCCCAGCAGCAGCGCGGTGCGCACCGGCTCGGCCAGTGCCACGTTCTTCGGCACCATCTCGCCGAACAGCATGTGCAGATAGGTCGCCGCGGTCAGCGCGATGACGAACGAGACGGGGTGGACCAGGCCGAGCGGCAGCCCCACCACATCGAAGACCGGCTCCAGCAGATGCGCGATGGCCGGCTCCGCGACGGCACCCAGCACCAGCGTGCACAGCGTGATGCCCAGCTGCGCCGCGGCCAGCAGCGCGGAGACGTGCTCCAGACCCCAGATCACCGCCCGCGCCCGGCGGTCGCCCCGCTCGGCGTACGGCTCGATCTGGCTGCGCCGCACCGAGATCAGGGCGAACTCGGCGCCGACGAAGAAGGCGTTGACGACCAGTGTCAACAGGCCGATCAGCAGTTGCACCGCGGTCATCGGTCCGCCCCCTCGTCGCCCTCATGGCTGCCTTCGGCGGCGGGCAGCGGTGCCCGCAGCCGTACCCGGGCGGCCCGGTGGCCCGCCGCGTTCACCACTTCCAGACGCCAGCCCGCCAGCTCGACGGTCTCGCCGACGGCCGGGATCCGGCCGAGCTCGGTCGCGATCAGCCCGGCCAGGGTCTCGTACGGGCCCGGGGGGACCCACAGCCCGATCTCCTCCAGCTGATCTATACGGGTCGCGCCGTCCGCGTCGTACAGCGCCCGGCCCTCCGCGTCCACGCCCGCCGGGGCCAGCTGGGGCCTCTCCTTCGGATCGTGCTCGTCGCGGACCTCGCCGACGACCTCCTCGACGATGTCCTCCAGGGTGACGACGCCGGCGGTGCCGCCGTACTCGTCGATCACCACGGCCATGGTGTTCTTGCCCGAGAGCCGGTCCAGCAGCCGGTCCACGGTGAGCGACTCCGGTACGAACAGGGGCTCGCGCATCAGATCGGACACCGGGTGGCGGAGCCGCTGCTCGGCGGGGATCGCCAGGACGTCCTTGATGTGGACGATGCCGACGACGGTGTCCAGGTTGCCGCGGTAGACGGGAAAGCGGGACAGTCCCGTGGCGCGCGTCGCGTTGGCGACGTCCTCGGCCGTGGCCCGAACCTCCAGCGCCACGACCCGCACTCGCGGGGTCATCACGTTCTGCGCGGTGAGCTCGGCCAGGTTGAGGGTGCGGACGAACAGCTCCGCGGTGTCCTCCTCCAGCGCGCCCTGCTTGGCGGAGTGCCGGGCGAGCGCGATCAGCTCCTGCGGGCCGCGCGCGGAGGCCAGCTCCTCGGCGGGCTCCAGGCCCATTCGGCGCACGGTGCGGTTCGCGGTGTTGTTGAGGTGCGTGATCAGCGGGCGGAAGGCGGCGCTGAAGACGCGCTGCGGGGTGGCGACGGCCTTCGCGACCGTCAGCGGCCGGGAGATCGCCCAGTTCTTGGGGACCAGCTCGCCGACGACCATCAGGACGACCGTCGACAGGGCGGTGCCGGTCACCAGCGCGACCGAGTGGACGGCGGAGTGGGGCACGCCGATCGCTTCGAGCGGCCCGGCCAGCAGGACGGCGACGGACGGCTCGGCGAGCATGCCGACGACGAGGTTGGTGACGGTGATGCCGAGCTGGGCGCCGGAGAGCTGGTACGTGAGGCTCCGCACGGCCTTGAGCGCGCTCGCCGCGCGGCGGTCCCCCCGCTCCGCCTCCCTTTCGAGCTCGCTGCGCTCGACCGTGGTCAGCGAGAACTCCGCCGCGACGAAGGCGCCACAGGCGAGCGCCAGGAGGAGCGCCACGGCCAGGAGGAGGACTTCGGTCATCGGTTCACCTCCGTCCCATGATCCGGCAGGGACGGGAGGAATGCGCGATGTCGACTACGACTACTGGGAGGCTCGCCCATGGGCGGACGCTCACACCTTTCACTCGGCGGACGACTACATCCATGGTAAAGGATCGGCAAAGTAGGGTGGTTGGGGGGACGGGCGTCAGGAGCCCAGCGGCTTGACCCAGCGGCTCCACTGCGGCTGGCGGGCATAGCCGGCCGCGGTCCAGGCGTGGTGGGCGAGCGGGTTCTCGTCCAGCACCATCGCGTCCCCGCGCCGTCCGCCCAGCGCCGCGAACCGCTCCTCGGCCGCCGCCAGGAGCGCGGTCGCCGTACCCCGGCGGCGGTGCTCGGGGTGGACGGCCAGCCGGTACAGATGGCAGCGCCAGCCGTCGAAGCCCGCGATCACGGTCCCGGCGAGCGCGCCGTCGCGCTCGGCCAGCAGCAGCGCCTCCGGGTCGCGGGCGATCAGCCGGGCCACCCCGTCCCGGTCGTCGCTGATGCTGGTGCCCTCCGCCGCCTGCTTCCAGAAGGCGAGCACATCGTCCAGGTCCGAGGCCACCGCGGCCCGTATCCGAAGATCGTCCATGGCCGCATCCCATCATCCGGCGCCCGCGGCGTCGACGGGATTCCCTGGATCAGCTGCCGCGCAGCTCCTCGATGACGGGGGCGAACGCCTCCATGTTGGGGTCCAGCACCGTGAAGTACGAGAAGCCGAACCGCTCGCGGTGCGCCCGCAGCTGATCCGCCATGTCCTTGGGGCTGCCGAGCAGCAGGGCGGGGTGGGCCAGCAGCTGGTCCTCGCTGAGATCCGGTGCGTACCGCGCCAGCTCACGGGCCGTGGCGCGCGGGTCGTCGGTGTCCGACACCACCTGGATCAGATAGTTCAGCTCGGCCGGCTCGCCGGCCCCGCCGGGTTTGGCCTCGGCGGCGAAGCGGCGGTACGTCGCCACCCGCTCCTCCAGCGCCTCGGGGCTGATCAGATGCATGGTGCCCGGGGGCTTGCCGGGCGCCTGCACCGCCCCGGTGAAGGCCGCGATCTCCGCGTGGCGGGCGGCCAGCCGCAGCAGCCGGTCGCCGTTGCCGCCCAGCAGCAGCGGCGGACGCGGCGTCTGCGCGGGGCGCGGCCGCTGCTCGGGGTCGGCCGGCAGCCGCTCCAGCACGTGGACGGTCTGCTCCAGATGGTCCACCCGCTCGCGCGGTGAGCCGAACGGCAGCCCGGCGCTGTCGTGCTCGGCCTTGACATAGCCGGCGCCCAGCCCCAGCTCCAGCCGCCCGCCGGTGAGCGTGTCGCAGGTGGCCACCTCGCGCGCCAGGAGGGTGGGATTCCAGAAGCCCGCGTTGAGGACGAAGGTGCCGAGCCGCGGGCGCTCGGTCGCCTCGGCTGCGGCGATCAGCGCCGGGAACGGCGCGGGCAGGCCGAGATGGTCGGGGACCAGCAGTACGTCATAGCCGAGCCGCTCGGCCCGGTGGCACTTCTCCCGCCAGGCCGAGGCCGATTCGAGGGTGAGCAGATTGACGCCGAAACGGAACGGCCATGCCATGAGCCCTCCTTGAGCGCGGATACCGCGAACGTACCGGAGAATGGCTCCGCTTGGTGTGGTGCGGCCTCATTCATGGGAGATGGCGGCGAGGACGTTCATCCGGGACGCCCGCAGTGCGGGCAGCAGCGCCGCGACCAGCCCCACCACGACCGAGCCGACGACGACGGTGACGACCGTCGACCACGGGATCGCGAGGGCCTTCATCCCCTCCAGGGCCAGTACCCGCCACATCGCCACGCCCCATACCAGCCCCAGCCCGAGCCCCAGCACCGCGCCGAACACCGCGATGACCACCGACTCCAGCCGGACCATACGGCGCGTCTGCCGGCGGGACAGCCCGATCGCGCGCAGCAAGCCGATCTCGCGGGTGCGCTCGATGACCGCCAGCGCGAGCGTGTTGACCACGCCGAGCACCGCGATCACGATCGCGAGCCCCAGCAGCGCGTACACCAGGTAGAGCAGCACGGCGATCTGGTCATGGACCAGCCGCTTGTAGTCGGCCTGGTCACGGACCTTGACCTGCGGGAACGGCGTCAGCACACGCTCCAGGCCCGTCCGCAGGGCCTGCGGGTCGGTGCCGGGCGCGGCGCGGACGTAGAGTGCCGAGTCCTGGCCGCCGGGCAGATACCGCTGCGCGGTGGCCGTCCCCAGGGTGATGCCGCCCTCGGGGCCCACGCCGTTCCCGGACACCGGCTTGCTGAGCGCACCGACGGTGAGGCGGGCCGTACGGCCCTCCGGGAACGTCACCGCGATACGGCTGCCGACGCGTACGCCGTGCCGCGCGGCGAAGGTCCGCTCCATGCCGATCCGGTCGCTGCCGAGGGCCGCCGCCGTGTTGCCGGCCGTGTAGGTGAGATGGACGACGCGGTCGAGCCCCCGGTCGTAGGCGGAGCCCTGCGTCCGGACCGTCCTGCCGTCCGGCAGCGCCAGTTTCATCGGCACGGTCCGCTGGCGTACCAGGGTGCCGACCCCGGCCACGCCCCGTACCCGCTCGGTGATCTCCTGGGGGAACGGGCTCCCGAAACGGGAGTTCTGGAGCACGAAGTCGGCCCCGAGCACCTTCCCGACCTGCTCGTCGAAGGACTTCGTCATCGACGACCCGGCCACCGCCATCCCGGTGACCAGCGCGAGCCCGACCATCAGCGCCGAGGCCGTGGCCCCCGTACGCCGCGGATTGCGCAGCGCGTTGCGCCGGCTCATCCGCCCGACCGGGCCGAACACCCGGGGGAACGCGGCGCCCAGCACCCGCACCAGGGGGCGCACCAGCAGGGGGCCCGCCACCACCGTGGCGATCAGCGTCAGTGCCACCCCGACCCCCAGCAGCGCGGCCGCCGTCCCGGCCCCGCCGCTCAGCGCACAGCCCGCCAGCGCGGCGACCCCGGCCGCCCCGACGGCCAGGCCCGCGACCGCCCGCGTCCGCAGCGGCTGCCCGGCGCCCGCCACCTCGACATCGGACAGCGCGGCCATGGGGGAGACGGCCGCCGCGCGGCGCGAGGGCAGATACGCCGCGACGAAGGTGACCCCGATGCCCACCGCGTACGCCGCCACCGGGGTCGGCCAACGGACGACCAGCCGCGCCGTGTCGAGATGCATCCCGAGCAGGCCCAGCAGCCTGACCAGCCCGGCCGCGAGCCCGATCCCCGCCGCCAGGCCGAGCGTCGAGCCCGCCAGGCCGAGCAGCACCGCCTCGGTGAGCACCGACCGGCGCACCTGACGGCGGTCGGCGCCGAGCGCGCGCAGCAGCCCGAGCTCACGGGTGCGCTGGGCGATGAGCATGGAGAACGTATTGACGATCAGGAAGACGCCGACGAGCACCTCCACCCCGGCGAAGCCGAGCATCACATACTTGATGACCTTGAGGAACTGGCCGAAGGACTCGGCGTCCGACCTCGCCTGCTCGGCGCTGGTCTTCAGCTCGTACGCGTCCCCCGTGCTCCGTAGTACGGAGGCGATCCGCCGCTTGAGGACCGCGTCGGAGACGCCCGGGGCGGCGCCCGCCTTGATGGAGGTCGCGGCGCCGGCCTTGCCCAGCAGCCGGGCCGGGGCCGTCGCCGGGTCCAGGAAGACCATCGCCGCGCCCGGGTTGGTGGTGGTGAAGCCGGCGATGCCCACGAGCCGGACCCGGAAGGTGCCGGGGGCGGCGACCACCCGCAGGGTGTCGCCGATCGCCAGGTGCCGCTTGTCCGCCGTATCGGCGTCGATCAGGGCCTGATGGGCACCGCGCGGCGCGGTGCCGGAGGTCAGCCGCACCGGGCTGCGCTCACCCACGTGCCAGTCGGAGGCGACGGTCGGGGCGCCGGTCGTCGGCCCGACCTCCTGGTTCCGGGAGTTGACCACGGTGACGTCGCTCACCGTGGTGTCCGCGTAGGCGCCGGCCACGCCGTCGACGGCGGCCACGCGCCGCTGGAGCGCGGCGGGCAGGGTGGCGGTGCGCCCCGATCCGTAGCGGCCCCCCTCGTCGAACCCGGTCTTCGGCGACACCGTCACATCGGCGGCCGTCGAGGCGAAGAGCCGGTCGAAGGTGCGGGTGACGGTGTCGGAGAAGACGAGGCTGCCGGCGACGAACGCCACCGACAGCACCACCGCGAGTGCGGACAGCAGCAGTCTGCCCTTGTGGGCGAGAAAGCCGCGCAGCGTGGCCCGGAGCACCTCGGGCTCAGCTCAGCGGGTCCGGGCCGCCCCCGGACGTCGGGGTGTACGCCCGGGTGAAGATCTGCATGCGCTCCAGCACCGCGTCGGCCGTGGGGTGCGACATCCGGTCGACGATCCGCCCATCGGCGAGGAAGAGCACCAGATCGGAGTGGGCGGCGGCACTCGGGTCATGGGTGACCATGACCACCGTCTGGCCCAGCTCGTCGACCGCCTCCCGCAGAAAGCGCAGCACCTCCAGGCCCGCCCGTGAGTCGAGATTGCCGGTCGGCTCGTCCGCGAAGATCAGCTCGGGGCGGGAGGCGAGCGCGCGGGCGCACGCCACGCGCTGCTGCTGTCCGCCGGACAGCTGGGCGGGCCGGTGTTTCAGCCGGTCCCGCAGCCCGAGGGTATCGATGACCCGGTCCAGCCACTCCGGGTCGGGCTCATGGCCCGCGATGTCCATCGGCAGGGTGATGTTCTCGGCCGCGTTGAGCGTGGGCAGCAGATTGAACGACTGGAACATAAAGCCGATCCGGTCGCGGCGCAGCCGGGTCAGCTCCTTGTCGCCCAGCCCGGTGATCTCGGTGTCGCCCAGCCAGACCTGGCCCGCGGAGACCGTGTCGAGACCCGCCAGACAGTGCATCAGAGTGGACTTGCCGGATCCGGACGGGCCCATCACCGCGGTGAACCGGCCGCGCTCGATCTCCACATCCACCGCGTCCAGCGCGAGCACCGCCGTCTCGCCGCTGCCGTACGCCTTGGTCAGGGCCACGGCACGGGCCGCCGCGCGGGCGCCGCCGTCCGCGAACCCGTCCGTCTTCGTCGCCGCCGGTGTGGACACGATGCCTCCCCGTATCGGAACGTCTGCTCCTCGATGGTAGGGATTCACCCCCGGGTGCGCGCGCTTGCTGCTGCTAGCAAATATGCGCTAGCGTGAGAGCGTGCCGAAGACACAGCTGAACGTCCGGGTCGACGAGGCCACCGCGGAGGTGGCCCGGGAGCGTGCGCTGCAGCGGGGGATGAGCATGAACCGCTATATCGAAGAGCTGGTCCGGCAGGACGCGGGCGAGGCGGGCCACACCTTTGTGGAGGCCGCCGCCGACTTCATGAAGCAGTACCGGTCCGTCTTCGACGAGGAGTTCGGCAAGGAGTCCGGCGACGAGGGCGAAGCGCGCCCTTGAACGTGCGTATCGATCTCGCCTGGCTCTTGATGATCGCCGAACACAATACGCCGGGGGACCCCCGGGTCACCGACTACGGTGCGCTCGTGGCCGCCGTGAGCCGCCATGAGGCGGAGATATTCGGCACCCCCATCTACACCGACCCCCAGACCCGCGCCGCCGCCCTGTTGCAACTGCTGCTTCTGGTCCCGGCGCTGGAGCGGTCCAACGCGCTGTTCGCCTCGGCCGTCGCCTACGCCTATCTCGTGGCGAACGGGCTGAAGATCGCGACGTCGCCGGAGCGGGTGCGGGATCTGGCGCGGTTGGTGAAGGACGGGAGGGCGGATGTGCACACGATCGCCGACGAGCTGCGCACCTGGAGCGTCTAGGTCTCCCCACCCGGCCGCCGGGCCACGCCGAGCACACAGGGGGACGTGGGGAGAGGGACGCCGCGGTCGGGGATCCGCAGGCGGCGGTGGGTGACCGGCTCGAAGCCCGCCCTCGCCATTTCCCACCGCACCTCACGGCCCGTATGACAGCCGCCGAACACCAACGGCCACACCGTCCGGTCCAGCGCCCGCTGCGTCGTGGCCAGGATCCGGCCGTCCGCGCGGCCGTGTTCGAGGAAGCGCAGCTCGCCACCCGGGCGTAGGACCCGCAACAGCTCCCCCAGCGCACGCTGGACGTCGCGTACGGAACACAGCACCAGACACGCCACCGCCGCGTCGAAGGCCTCGCTCTTGACCGGCAGCGCCTCCGCCACACCCGGCACCACATCCACCGGCACCGCCGCCCGCAGCCCCGCGCCCGTGGCCAGGCGGCGCAGATGCCGCTCGGGCTCGATGGCGACGACCTCCGAGACGGTGCCGGGGTAGTGCGGGAAGTTCAGGCCGTTGCCCGCGCCGATCTCGATGACCCGGCCGGACAGTCCGGCCAGCAGTTCGTGCCGCAGCTCACCGACCCCCGCCCGCTCGTCGGCCAGCGGGCCGAGCCTGGCGTAGCAGCGGGCGAAGAGCGGATGGTGGACGGCGTCACGTGGGGACTTGCGGCGTACGGGCATGGGTGACACCCCTTTCCCGGCGGGACGGTCGGTAACCGGTACCGGGATTCTGCCAGGGGTGCTGTTACGCCGTGAAGCGGGCCGCGTCCCACTCCCCGTCGAGCTGCGGCGCCAGCCAGCCGGGCGCCGCGGCGCGGAAGTCGGCGGGTGCGAGGGCGGCCGCCCCCTCCGGGAGCGCGCCCAGCAGCGGGGCGCCCGCCGACTCCGGGAAGTCGGCCAGGTTGCACCGGGAGGCGAGATCGGCGTCGGCGGGCCAGCTGCCGATGACGACACCGGGGCAGTCGAGGCCACGGGCGCGCAGCGCCTCGGTCGTGAGGGCGGTCGCGTTGAGCGTGCCCAGGCCCGCGTGGGCGACGACCAGGACGGGGGCGGCGAGCAGCCGGGCCGCGTCGGCGAGCGTCGCGCCGGTCTCGTCGAAGCGTACGAGCAGCCCGCCCGCGCCCTCCACCAGGACCAGATCGTGCTCGGTGGCCAGCTTCTCGGCGGCCTCGGCCACCTCGTGCGGCCGCACCGGCGGGCGCCCGGCGCGGCGGGCGGCCGTGGCGGGGGCCAGCGGCTCGGGGTAGCGGGCGAGTTCGCGGACGGTCACCGGACCGGCGAGCCGGGCCACCTCCGCGGCGTCTCCCGGCTCGCCCTCCGCGACACCGGTCTGCGCGGGTTTGAGCACCGCCACCGATCGGCCGGCCGCCAGCGCCGCGGCCGCGACGGCCGCCGTGGTGACGGTCTTGCCGATCTCCGTGCCCGTGCCGGTGACGACCAGTACTGTCATGAGCTTGGTGCCTTTCGCTTCGTCCGCGCGCCGTCGTCGGTGGTTTCCGCCGATGGCGCCGTGCGTGCCGCTGCCCGTACCGCAGCGCAGATCCGGGCCAGATCGTCGTCGCCGGTGATGTACGGCGGCATGGTGTACAGCAGATCGCGGAAGGGCCGCAGCCAGACGCCCTCCCGCAGTGCGGCCCGTGTCGCCGCCGCCATCCCCGCCTCGTCGAGCGGATGGGCCAGCTGGACGACGCCGATCGCGCCGAGCACCCGTACGTCCCGTACGCCCGGCAGCTCGGCGGCCTCCGCGAGACCGTCGCGCAGCCCGGTCTCGATCCGCTTGACCTCCTGGCGCCAGTCGTAGGAGAGCAGCAGGTCGATCGAGGCGGCCGCGACGGCGGCGGCGAGCGGATTGCCCATGAAGGTCGGGCCGTGGGCGAGCACCGGCAGCTCGCCGCGCGAGATGCCGTCCGCGATCCGCGGGGTGCACAGCGTGGCGGCCAGGGTCAGATAGCCGCCGGTCAGCGCCTTGCCCAGACACATCACATCGGGGCTGACCCCCGCGTGCCCGGCCGCGAAGAGCGCACCGGTGCGGCCGAAGCCGGTGGCGATCTCGTCGAAGATCAGCAGTACGTCGTGCTCGTCGCACACCTCGCGCAACAGCCGCAGCAGGGCGGGGGAGTGGAAGCGCATTCCGCCCGCGCCCTGTACCACCGGCTCCACGATCACCGCGGCCAGCTCATCCGCGTGACGGGCCACGAGATCGCGCAGACGAGCCTCGTACGCCGGGTCCGGGGCGGCGTCGAAGCCCGGCGGCGGCGCGTCCGCGAAGATCTGCTCGGGCAGCACCCCCGACCACAGCCGGTGCATTCCGCCGTCCGGGTCGCATACGGCCATCGGCTGCCAGGTATCGCCGTGGTAGCCGCCGCGCCAGGTCAGCAGCCGTCGCTTGGCGGGCCGGCCGAGCGACCGCCAGTACTGCAGACACATCTTGACCGCGACCTCGACCGACACCGAACCCGAGTCGGCCAGGAAGACATGCCGGAGCGGCTCGGGCGTGATCTCCACCAGACGGGCGGCCAGCCGCACGGCGGGCTCATGGGTGAGCCCGCCGAACATCACATGGCTCATCCGGTCCAGCTGGCCGCGCGCCGCGTGGTTGAGCGCCGGGTGGTTGTAGCCGTGGATGGCGGACCACCACGACGACATCCCGTCCACCAGCTCGCGGGCGCCCTCCGCCGGTTCGGCGAGCCGCAGCCGTACCCCGGCCGCGGACTCGACGACGAGCGGGTCCTGGCGGCCGGGCATCGGGGCGTAGGGATGCCAGACGTGCTGCCGGTCCAGCGCCCGCAGCTCTTCGGGGGTCAGCGGCTCGGACTCAGGCATTGGGCGGCAGGTCCGTGCCCACGCCCCGGCGGCGCACCGCGACCAGATCGGCGTGGCCCTCCCCGGCCACCACGGCGACGGGGGCGTCCGCGGCGGGCGTTTCCGCGGCGGGCGCCGTCTCGGCGGGCGTCGCGTCGCCGCACGGGCCGCAGCCCCCGCCCTCCGCGCCGTGCGAGCCGCAGCCGGCCGCCGCGAGCGCGTCCACGCGGTGCGCGGGCAGCGTCGTGGTGTCGGTGCCCTCCACCTCGAACCCGGCGTCGGCGATCATCGCCAGGTCCTCCTTGCCCGCCTGTCCCTCGGTGGTCAGATAGTCACCGAGGAAGATCGAGTTAGCCAGGTGCAGGGCGAGCGGCTGGAGCGTACGCAGATGGATCTCGCGCCCGCCCGCGAGCCGTACCTCCACATCCGGGCAGACGAACCGCACCATCGCCAGGATGCGCAGACAGCGCTGCGGGGTCAGCGCCCACTCGCCCGCGAGGGGGGTGCCCTCGATGGGGATGAGGAAGTTGACCGGCACCGAGTCCGGGTCCAGCTCACGCAGCGAGAAGACGACGTCGACCAGGTCCTCGTCGGTCTCGCCCATGCCCGCGATCAGCCCGGAGCAGGCCGACATGCCCGCCGCCTGGGCCTGCTGCACGGTCGAGACCCGGTCGGCGTAGGTGTGGGTGGTGGTGATGTCCCCGTAAGTGGCTTCCGAGGTGTTGAGGTTGTGGTTGTACGCGTCCGCGCCCGCGTCCCGCAGCCGCGTCGCCTGCCCGTCGGACAGCAGCCCGAGGCAGGCGCAGATCTCGACGTCCTGGTTCTGCTCCTTGATCGCGGCGATGGTCTGGGAGACCCGGTCCACATCCCGGTCCGTCGGCCCGCGTCCGCTGGCGACCAGGCACACCCGCTTGGCGCCGCCCGCGACGCCCGCCGTCGCCGCGGCAGCCGCCTCGTCCGGCTTCAGCCAGGTGTACTTGAGGATCTCGGCCTTCGAGCCGAGCCGCTGCGAGCAGTACGAGCAGTCCTCGGGGCACAGCCCCGACTTGAGGTTCACCAGATAGTTGAGCTTCACCCGCCGCCCGAACCAGGCGCGGCGCACCTTGCCCGCGGCGGCCACCACATCCAGCACATCGTCATCGGAGGTCGCCAGCACGGCGAGAGCCTCTTCGCGGGTCGGCGTCTCGCGCCGCGACCCCTTCTCCACCAGCGTGTTCAGCAGATCCATGGCGCCGATCCTGTCCTACGTCACCGCTCCCGGCCAAGGAGGGACCGTACAAGACGCCGCGATCGAGGTGTGTGTATTGCCACACCCTGACCGCGCATGGACGCCGCTACGTTCTATCCGGACCCGACAGTTGGTGTCCGACGGAAGAACCCAGGAAAGACAGCGAAGACAGCGAAGAGAGGGACAGCCGATGCCCCAGCAGCGCCAGGACGACCCGTTCGAGTGGATCGACGTCCAGCGGGAGCGGCGCGGCCGGGCCGGGCTGGTCCGCAGGCTCAGCGTCCGGCCCGCCGACTCCCCGCTGCTCGACCTGGCGAGCAATGACTATCTGGGGCTGGCCCGGCACCCGGAGGTGACGGCCGCCGCCGCGGAGGCGGCCCGCCGCTGGGGCGCGGGGTCGACCGGGTCCCGGCTGGTCACCGGCTCCACCGAACTGCACGCCGCGCTGGAGACGGAGCTCGCCGCGTTCTGCGGCTTCGAGGCGGCCCTGGTGTTCTCCTCCGGCTACGCCGCGAACCTGGCCGCCGTCTCCGCGCTGGGCGGCCGGGACGCGCTGGTCGTCTCCGACGCGGGCAATCACGCCTCGCTCATCGACGGCTGCCGGCTCTCCCGCGCCGAGGTCGCCGTCGTGCCGCACGCCGACCCCGAGGCGGTACGCAAGGTCCTCGACGGCGCCGGCCCGGGCGAGGGGGGCCGCGCGCTCGTCGTCACCGACTCCGTCTTCTCGGTGGATGGCGACGCCGCGCCGCTGGCCGACCACGCCGCCGTCTGCCGTGCGCACGGCGCGGCGCTGGTCGTGGACGACGCGCACGGCCTCGGGGTGCTCGGCGCGGGCGGGCGCGGCGCCGTGCACGCCGCCGGGCTCGCGGGCGCGCCGGACGTGGTCGCAACCGCCACCCTCTCGAAGTCGCTGGGCAGCCAGGGCGGGGCGATTCTGGGTCCCGCCCGGGTGATCGAGCATCTGGTGAACACCGCTCGTACCTTCATCTTCGACACCGGGCTCAACCCGGCGGCCGCGGGCGCCGCCCTGGCGAGCGTGCGGCTGCTGCGCCGGGAGCCGGAGCGCGCCGCCCGCGCGCGTACGGTCGCGGCCGAACTGCACGGACGGCTGACCGCCGCCGGTCTCGCCGCGGTACGGCCCGACGCGTCCGTGGTGTCGGTGCGCGCGCCGTCGCCGGAGCAGGCGCTGCGCTGGGCCGCGGACTGCCGTGCGGCCGGGCTGCTCGTGGGCTGCTTCCGTCCGCCGTCCGTCCCCGACGGCATCTCCCGGCTGCGGCTGACCGCCCGCGCGGATCTGACGAATCAGCGGATCGAGGAGGCGGTCGGCGTGATCGTGAGGACCGCGCCGACCGCCTGACGGATCAGCTTCCGGCGGGGTGGGTGGTGCCGGAGCCGAGGCCGCCGGGTTCGCCGTCCCGCAGTCCCTTGAGGAACGAGGCCCAGGTCGACGGGGTGAAGAGGACGGCGGGGCCCGCCGTGTTCTTCGAGTCGCGCACGGCGAGCCGGCCCGGCCCCAGCAGGGCCGTCTCGACGCAGTTGTTCATGCCGACGCTGTAGCTGCTGCGCAGCCAGACAACGGGCTTGGCGGACGAATCAGACATGGTGCCCCCTCAGGCGCCGCCCCCGATTTTGGTGATAAAGGTCAACGAATCCTCAGGTGTCAGGGCGTTGGTCCGCAGCACCTCGAACGCGGCGCTGTACGCCCGGAGGTCTTCTTTCCGCTCCAGATAGAGGCTACTCGTCAAGTGGTCGAGAACTACCACGTCCAGGTCAGTAATGTGCGGAAAGGAGAAGATAATAAAAGGACCTGTTATACCAATGGGCATTCCGGTGGAGAACGGGAGAATCTGCAGCCGCACCTGGGGCAGTGCGCAGAGCTCCGCCAGATGGCGTAACTGAGCCGCCATCACCGTCGCGTCCCCGACCTCGCGCCGCAGCGCCGCCTCGTCGAGCACCGCGTGCAGCCGCAGCGGCCGCTCACCGCGCAGCACCGACTGGCGCGCGATCCGCACCTCCACCAGCGCGTCCACCTGCGACCGCGGCAGATCCGCGAGCGCCGCCCGGGTCACCGCCCGGGCGTAGTCCGGCGTCTGGAGCAGACCGGGCACCACCGTGGTCTCCAGCGTGTACGCGTCCGACGCCTCCGCCTCCAGGCTGATGAAGTCCCGGTAGACGGGCGGCAGCAGATCGCGGTACGCGTACCACCAGCCGCGCCGCGACCCCTCCGGATCCGAGGCACCCCCGCCGCACAGCGCCTCCAGCAGGGCGCGCAGCTCGGGGTCCGCGACCTCGTACACCTCCAGCAGCCGCGCCACGTCCGACGGCTTCGCTCCGCTCCGCCCGGTCTCGATCCGGCTCACCTTCGACTGGTGCCAACCCAGCCGGCGCGCGGTCTCGCCGCTGGTGAGTCCGGCCAGATCGCGCTGGCGGCGGAGCTCCGCGCCGAGCTTGCGGCGGCGCACCGCCGGGCCATACCGCATGGGTTCTTCCTCCTGTCATTTCCGGTTCGTGCCCCACATTGCGCCCATGACTCAGTGTGCCGTCCAAATCCGGTCTTCCGTAGCAGAGTTCACCGCTTTGGGCGACAGATATATGCATAACTCGGTGGATCGCCCCCGTTACGGAGGGCATCGGTGGCACTCTGACGCCTAGAGCCGCCGGGGCTGCCCTGACTTCGCAGTACCTCCCGAACGCGTCCGCAGCCGCGCCCCGGCGGGAAAGGGACAGCCGCCATGGCAGACCATCAGGAAGCATCCGTCACTCTGCCGAGCGCACCGGCCTCGGTTCCCGCGGCACGCGCCTATGTGACGAACGTGCTGGCCGAGTGGGGGATCGGGGCGGGTGCGGAGGCCGCCGACACCGTGCGGCTCATCGTCTCCGAGCTCGCGACCAACGCCGTCCAGCACACCCTGGGCCAGTCGCCCACCTTCACTCTGGACCTACGGCTCGACCGCGAGCAGCGGCTGGAGATCGGCGTCACGGACAGTCACCCCAGATGGCCCAGGCGGCTGTCGGCCGCCACCCAGCAGGACCACGGGCGGGGACTGGTCATCATCCGCTGTCTGGCCGCCGAGTCGGGCGGCGAGGTCTTCGTCACCCCCACCGCCGAGGGCGGCAAGACCGTATGGATCGCCCTGCCGTGGACCGTGCCGGTGCGCTGAGCCACCCGACGGCTCACAGCACGCGCTGGACCTGCCCCGTGGTGGCACGGGCCTCGGCCAGCTCACGGATGCGGGTGAAGACCCGCCCGGCGGCCGGGCCGATGAGATAGTGCGGCATGTCGCCGCGTTCGATCACCCCGTACGGGCTCGCGCCCATCAGGTACGAGGAGTACAGGATCAGCCCGTTGGGCCCGCGCATATCGACGGTGAGCGCCGAGAACCCGGGGAACTCATCCGTCTGGTAGACCCGCAACCGCTCGGCCTCCGCCCCGTAGCGCTCCTTGAAGCGGCCGAACCGCTCCAGCGAATCCTTGATCTTCCGCGTCATGTCCTCCTCGTACTGGCGCGACAGCGTGGCCGCCGCGTCCGAGGACGGATCCAGCAGATAGCAGCGGTAGACGCCCCCCCGGCGGAGCAGCCCGAGGACCGCGTCGCGGTAGCGGGCCGGGCGCTCGGTGGTGACCAGCCGGCTGGAGGAGGTGCGCAGCGCCGTCCCCATGTCGAGGACCTCCTCGGACGACGCGTCCAGCAGCCGCGCCTTCTCCGGTGAGCTCGGGCGCTCGGGATACGCGTGCACGGGGGTGCCGTCGGCCAGCCCCCGGCCCGCGAGCCACGCCTTGGCGGCCTCCCCGGGGCCGCCGTCGCCCGCCATCAGATAGACGTCCTTGCCCTCATGGCTTCCGACCGGGGTGAACAGCTCCGCGTAGGGCCCCGCCGTGCGGTACACATCCTCCGAGACCGCCAGACAGTCCGGCGGGGTCGCCTTCTCCAGATGCGCGGCGAGATTGATGTCGGGGGAGTGGATGGCACCGGTCCGGCCCTCGGCGCTGTGGCGTATCGCCCCCTTGTGCACCGCCATCCGCACATGCAGCGCGCCGTCCACCCCCGCCTGGGCGAACTCGTCCCGCAGATGCCGCAGATCCAGGGTGAGAAAGGTGCGGGCGGCCTCCAGCGCCACATCGCGGGCCACGCTCTCGCTGTCGTCGTGGACCGCGAAGAATCCGCCGTCGCCGCGCCAGCTCCATAAGTCGCTGCGGGCACAGCGATGCTGCGCGGAGAGCTGGCCGATCCGCGCGCGCATCCGCTCCCGCAGCAGATCGAAGGCGTGCGCGGCGCGATCTCTGGGGTTCGACCGGACGATCGTCGAATACCCGGAGGTGTCCACGAAGACGAGATACACCTGGTCGTAGGTCCGGTCCGGCTGGAACTGACCACTCATGACGATCCCCCTCCCGGTGCCGGCCGCGCCGGCACCGGCTCACGCTAACGCCTGACCTGGAGCCCGCTCCAGGTGGCGGAAAGCCTATGAAGGCACCAGACCGCGCTCGACGGCGCTGCGCTCCACACAGAACTCATTGCCCTCGATATCGGACATCACGACCCACCCCATCCCCTCGTCCGTGCGCCGGTCGTCCACGACGCTCGCGCCGAGCCCGATCAGCCGCTCCACCTCGCCGTCCCGGGTGCCCGAGGGCGGCTGGATGTCGAGGTGGACGCGGTTCTTGACGGCCTTGGAGTCCGGGACCCGCAGAAACAGCAGGCCCGGGATCCCGGGGTGGTCCGGCACGATCAGCACTTCGTCGTCGCCCGGTGCGGAGTCCTCCAGCGCGTAGCCGGTCAGCTGGGACCAGAACCGCGCCAGGGCATAGGGATCGTGGGCGTCGAAGGTGATGTGCCGGACCGGGTTGAGATACGCCATACGGGGCCTCCGGAGGGGGGACGGACGGGCCTCCACCCGCCTCGTCAACCTACCGGCGGCCACTGACAACGGGCCATGACCTGGGCCGGCACCGGTCAGCGGACATGGCCGTACCAGACCTTCCTGGTCCAGATCCGCTCCAGCCGGACCACCTCGCCCGTCTTGGGCGCGTGCCAGACGCGGCCGCTGCCCGCGTACACGCCGACGTGGTACACGCTGCCTCCGGAGTGGAAGAACACCAGGTCCCCGCCCTTGCGGGAGGCGGCCGCGATATGACGCGTCCGGTTGTACTGGGCGGCGGCGGTGCGGGGCAGCCGCTTCCCGGCCCGCTTGTACGCGTACAGCGTGAGACCGGAACAGTCGAAGCGGTTCGGCCCCGCCGCGCCGTACTTGTACGGTGCGCCCTTCTTCGAGGCGGCGACCTTCAGGGCCTTGGCCGACGCCGTCGCCGCCTCGGCCTCCGGTGGACATCCGGGCGACGCCACGGCGGCGACGGTGAGCGCGGAGACGGCGCTCGCTCGGGAGACCATCCTGGGGATACGTATGTGCGCACTCATCGCGCACCACCCTTCGTGAGCCGACCCCCCCGGTGCGACGGCGGGTTCGTGTCGTCCCAGGGATGGTCACGCACGGCAGCCGCCGGTTCCGACTCGAAACGGCGCGATGTGAGGGTGGTCACGGCTGGCCCGTTCGGGTGGCGGGCGCCGCTCTGCCGTACGCCCGCGACCTGCGGGAACGGCCGTTTCGCCGGGGTGGGGCGGCCCGCGTTGCGGACCCGGGGCGGCGGGCGGCGCGCAAGCGGGCCGCGCGCCGCCCGCCGGGATCCGGCTACGCCGTTCGGGCGACGGCCTCGGGCCCCCGGGCCTCAGGTCCGCAGCGCAGGGGGCAGCGTGACCCGCTCCGCGCGCCGCTCCCCGTCCAGCACCCGCAGCGCCCGCGCCAGCGTCGTGGCGTGCAGCCGGCTCTCGCCGCGCTCGTGCATAAGCGCCAGCGCGTCCCGCAGCGCGACGGCCTTCCCGGCCAGCGCCTGCGCGGCCCGCAGGCTTCCGTAGGTGTCACTGCCGCGCGCCGGGTTGATCCGGCCGAGCAGATCGACCGCCTCCAGGTAGTGGTCGATGACGCTTCCCTCCGCGCGGGTGAGCGCGGGCAGCGGGGGCAGCTCCGGCGGGAACATCGCGCTCACCCCGCCCTGCGCGGCGAGACCGGCCGCTTACGGCTCCGGGTGAGCCGGTCCACCAGCCCGTAGGCCACCGCGGCCTCGGCGTCGAAGATCTTGTCGCGGTCGATATCGGCGCGGATCCGCTCGGTGGTCCGGCCGGTGTGCCGCGCCAGCATCTCCTCGAGCATCCGCTGGGTGCGGAGCATCTCGGCCGCCTGGATCGCCAGATCGGAGGTGGTGCCCTGGACCGGCTCGCTGAACGCGGCCTGGTGGATGAGGATCCGCGCGCCCGGTAGCGCGAGCCGCTTGCCCGGGGCACCGGCGGCGAGCAGCACGGCGGCCGCCGACGCGGCCTGGCCCAGGCAGATCGTCTCGATGTCGCAGCAGACGAAGTGCATCGTGTCGTAGATCGCCGTCATGGCGTTGAACGAGCCGCCGGGGGAGTTGATGTAGAGCGAGATGTCCTGGTCGGGCGCGGCGTGCTCAAGATGCATGAGCTGCGCGATCACATCGTTGGCCGACGTCTCGTCGATGGGGGTGCCGAGGAAGACGATCCGCTCGGAGAGCAGCTTGGAGTAGGGGTCCATGGTGCGGACGCCCGAGCTGGTGCGCTCGGTGAACTCGGGCAGGACATAGCGCGCGGTCGGTCGTTGGATCGCGGGTCGTTCCATTCGCGTCACCTCTCGGCCTCATGGCTGCGTGAAAAATGTACAGGACGTACATCTCGTAAGGTGGGGAGCATGGCCTACGAGATTCCGGTGACGCAAGCCCGTGCAGAGCTTGCGGATCTGATCAACCGCGTGGTGTACGGCGGCGAGAGAGTGGTCGTCACACGCCACGGGAAGCCGCTCGTCGCCCTGGTGTCCGCTGCTGACCTGCGGCGACTTGAGGAGAGCGAGACGGAGGCGGAGGAGCAGGTGATCAGCACCGTCTCCGCGGTGCGCCCCCCGGCGTCCGCTCCGGGCGAACGGCGGCGCTTTGGTATCGCGGCGGAACACCGCGGCCCGGAGGGCGGGGACCGGCGTCCGGGCCGGGAGAGGTGACGCGGGGGCAGGGCGCGGTACCGGCCGGGGCGGAGACCGACGCCGCTACCGGCCGAAGTGGAACCTGATGGCGGTGCCGTCGGGCCCGGTGTGCACGCGAACCAGGTCGGAGACCTGATGCACGAGCAACAGGCCCCGGCCGCCGATCCGGCCGGGCAGGGCCGGCCGCCGGCCGGCGAGCGGATCGCTGAGGCGGCCGGGGTCCTCGACCTGACACAGCACCTGTCCGCCCTGGGCCCAGACCCGGACCGTGCCGCGGCCGCCGCCGTGCAGCACGCTGTTGGTGGTCAACTCGGCGACCGCGAGGGCCGGATCGCCCAGGCGCCGCCCCATCAGCCCGAGCCTCTCGCCTCTGAGACCGCGAAGACCCGGGCGCCGGGCACACAGTCCGCGGCGAACGAGAACGAAGGGGCCCCGGCGGGGACGCCCAACGGCTCGTTGTAGGACGCGATGGCCTGCTCGGGGGCGTAGGCATGGCTGGGCCATTGGTGGCCGTTCTCGACGATCAGCGGGTGTGTCGCCCGCGCGTCGGCGAGCACGCCGGCATCCAGCCGGGCGGTGTCGTACGGACATATGATGGTGACCGCACGGCCGCGGAAGGCCAGGTTGATCAACGCCTCGTGCTGGACGCAGGCGCCGTACCCCGCCTCGGTGCGGCCGGCCCAGATGGGCTCGCCGATGATCCTTACCCGGGCGGCGGGGTGCCGGTCGGCGAAGGCCCGCAGCACACCGGGGATGATCCGCCCGGTGTTGCGCCCGGCCTCGGTCATGTCGAGGAACCGGACCCTCTCGGCGCTGGGGCCCAGTGCCGCCCGCAGGAGTTGGAGGTCGCCGCCGGGAACGGCCACCGCCACCGGCTCGGCCGCGCGCAGTATCGATGTGATCTGACCCCGGCCCGTCGGCGGACGGGCAGGAGAGGGGCACCCGGTCGCGACTTCGGGGCGCGTGTGCGTGCGCGTCGCGTCGCGGGGAAGCAGGGGGAAGAGACACGCGCAACCGCGCGGAGGGAGGCTATGTGACCACCGTCGACCGACACATGCCGGTGCGCACGAGCCCCGGCACCGCCGCGGTGGCGCGCGACACGGTACGGGAACTGCTCAGCCGACAGCGGCGCCCGGTGGGCGGTGCCGCCCTCACCGACGCCCTGCTCGTCACATCCGAGCTGACCACCAACGCCCTGCGCCACGCCGGCGGGATCACCGTGTTCGGGAGCGCGGTGCGGGAGAACGGCCTCGAGATCACCGTCGAGGACGCCAGCGATCACCTGCCCACCGCACGTCCCCCAAGCGACCCGTCGATGCCCGGCGGCCACGGCTGGCCCATGGTGCGCAGCCTGGCCTCCGAGGTGACGGTCACGGCGCTCCCCGGCGGGGGCAAGCGCGTACGGGCCCTCGTGCCGCTGCGCTGACAGCCGCCGCCTGAGCCGGTGAACGAGCACCGCCCCCACGAGCCGTACCGCCCACGCGCCAGTTAACGCGGAGGAAACGCCGCCGAACTAGCCTGCCCCAACCGGGGCGCGAGTCGCCCCCTCCGACGGGACGAGTGTGAGGTGGAAAGCGTGCAGTTGACCCCGCACGAGCAGGAGCGGCTGCTCATCCATGTGGCCGCCGATGTGGCGGAGAAGCGGCGGGCCCGCGGTGTGCTCCTCAACCACCCGGAGGCGATCGCGCTGATCACCTCGCACATCCTGGAGGGCGCCCGCGACGGCCGTACCGTCGCCGAGCTGATGGCCTCCGGCCGCCGGGTGCTCACCCGCGACGAGGTCATGGAGGGCGTCCCCGAGATGATTCACGATGTGCAGGCCGAGGCCACCTTCCCCGATGGCACCAAGCTCGTCACCGTCCATCAGCCGATCGCCTGACCGGAGGGCCTGTTCCATGATCCCCGGAGAGGTCCTCCACGCGGAGGAGCCGGTGCGGCTCAACGAGGGGCGGCCCGTGATCCGCCTCACCGTGCTCAACGCCGCCGACCGGCCCGTCCAGGTCGGCTCCCACTACCACTTCGCCGAGGCCAACCCCGGCCTGGAATTCGACCGCGGCGCGGCCCGCGGTACACGCCTGGACATCGCCGCGGGCACCGCCGTGCGCTTCGAGCCGGGCATTCCGGTCGAGGTCGGACTGGTGCCGATCGCGGGTGCGCGGATCGTGCCGGGGCTGCGGGGCGAGACGGGAGGGCCCCTGTGAGCGACGCGCGCGAGGCCGCCGGGCGGTACGTGGACGACGGCCCGCGCTGTCGCCTCGCGGGCGGAGAAGCGAACAAAAGGGGGCACCATGACCACTGAGCTCAGCCGGACCGCGTACGCGGATCTCTTCGGCCCCACCACCGGGGATCGTATACGTCTCGCCGACACCGACCTCCTCGTCGAGATCGAGGAGGACCGCTGCGGCGGCCCCGGCCGGGCCGGGGACGAGGCGGTCTTCGGCGGCGGCAAGGTGATCCGCGAGTCCATGGGCCAGTCCCGCGCCACCCGCGCCGACGGCACCCCCGACACCGTGATCACCGGTGCCGTCGTGCTCGACCACTGGGGTGTCGTCAAGGCCGACATCGGGCTGCGTGACGGCCGTATTACGGGCATCGGCAAGGCCGGGAACCCCGACACCATGGACGGTGTCCACCCCGATCTCGTCATCGGACCCGAGACCGAGGTCATCGCGGGCAACGGCAGAATCCTCACCGCGGGCGCCATCGACGCCCATGTCCACTTCATCTCCCCGACCATCGTCGACCAGGCGCTCTCGGCCGGCATCACCACCCTCGTCGGCGGCGGCACCGGCCCCGCCGAGGGCACCAAGGCGACCACCATCACCCCCGGCCCCTGGCATCTCGCCCGAATGTTCGAGGCGCTGGAGTCCTATCCGGTCAATATCGGGCTCCTTGGCAAGGGCAACACCGTCTCGCGCGGGGCCATGTGGTCCCAACTGCGGGGCGGCGCCCTCGGATTCAAGATCCATGAGGACTGGGGGGCGACCCCCGCCGCCATCGACGCCTGCCTCGGCGTCTGTGAGGAGAGCGGCGCCCAGCTCGCCATCCATACGGACACGCTGAACGAGGCGGGGTTCGTCGGCGACACCCTCGCCGCCATCGCCGGACGCTCCCTTCACGCGTACCACACCGAGGGCGCCGGCGGCGGGCACGCGCCCGACATCATCACCGTCGTCTCGCAGCCGAACGTGTTGCCCAGCTCCACCAATCCGACCCGGCCGCACACCGTCAACACCGTCGAGGAACACCTCGACATGCTGATGGTCTGCCACCATCTCAACCCGGCCGTCCCCGAGGACCTCGCGTTCGCCGAATCCCGCATCCGGCCCAGCACCATCGCCGCCGAGGACATCCTGCACGACCTCGGCGCGATCTCGATCATCTCCTCCGACTCCCAGGCCATGGGGCGGGTCGGCGAGGTGGTGCTGCGCACCTGGCAGACCGCGCATGTCATGAAGCGCCGCCGGGGCGCGCTCCCGGGGGACGGCCGCGCCGACAACCACCGGGCACGTCGCTATGTCGCCAAATACACCATCAACCCGGCGGTGGCCCAGGGCCTCGACGGGGAGATCGGCTCCGTCGAGCCCGGGAAACTCGCCGATCTGGTGCTGTGGGAGCCCGCGTTCTTCGGCGTCAAACCGCAGCTGGTCATCAAGGGCGGACAGATCGCGTACGCGCAGATGGGCGACGCCAACGCGTCCATCCCGACCCCGCAGCCGGTCATGCCGCGCCCCATGTTCGGCGCCCTCGGCCGTGCCCCCGCCGCGGGCTCGTTCAACTTCGTCACCCAGAGCGCGCTCGACGACGGGCTCCCGGAGCGGCTCGGCCTCGGCAAGCGGTTCGTCCCGATCCGCTCCACGCGCGGCGTCACCAAGGCCGATATGCGCGAGAACGACGCCCTGCCGGTGGTGGAGGTCGACCCCGACACATTCACGGTGACCATCGACGGCACCCTCGTGGAACCGGCCCCCGCAGCCGAACTCCCCATGGCCCAGCGGTACTTCCTCTTCTGATCATGATCCGCGAAACGCCGGACGGGCTGGACGTCGCGCACCCGGTTGTGCCCACCCACGGCCCCGCGCCCGACGGCGAAACCTCAAGGGGCGGCACCTCGGCCGCGCTGCTCATCCTGGCCGACGGCCGGTTCCCGGCCGGAGGCCATGCGCACTCCGGGGGCGTCGAGGCCGCCGTCGCGGCCGGGCGGATCCGGGACGCGGCCTCGTTGGAGGAGTTCTGCCGGGGCCGGCTGCACACCGCCGGGCTCACCGCGGCCGGGCTCGCCGCCGCGGCAGCCGCCGGTCTCGATCCGCTCGCCCTCGACGAGGCGGCGGACGCCCGTACCCCCGTCCCCGCGCTGCGCACCACCGCACGGCGACTCGGCCGCCAGCTGATGCGCGCCGCCCGCGCCACCTGGCCCTCGCCGGAGCTGGACGCCCTGGCCGCCGCGCGCCCGCGCGGCGCGCACCAGCCCGTCGTGCTCGGCCTCGCCGCGCGCGCCGCCGGGCTCGGGCCGTCGGACGCCGCGTACGCCGCCGCGTACGAGTCGGTCGGCGGACCGGCGACCGCCGCCGTACGGCTGCTGAGCCTCGACCCCTTCGACGCCACCGCCGTCCTCGCCCGCCTCGCCCCCGAGCTCGACCAGGTCGCGGCGCGGGCCGCCGAGGCGGCCCGACAGGCGCTGGACGAAGGCCCGGGCGCCCTGCCCGCCGCCGCGGCGCCGCTGCTCGACATCACCGCCGAACAGCACGCCACCTGGCCCGTACGCCTCTTCGCCTCGTAACCGCGACACCCGGAGCCGTCATGCATCTCGACCACGCGGACACCTACCCCCCGCGCCACACCTACAGCGCCGCCCCCCGCCGCCCCGACGGCACCCGCAGGGCGTTGCGCATTGGCCTCGGCGGCCCGGTGGGCTCCGGCAAGACCGCGACTGTCGCCGCGCTCTGCCGGGCGCTGCGCGACCAGCTGTCGATCGCCGTGGTCACCAACGACATCTACACCCGCGAGGACGCCGAGTTCCTGCTGCGCAACGCCGTACTGCCGGCGACACGCATCACCGCCGTGGAGACCGGCGCCTGCCCGCACACCGCGATCCGCGACGACATCTCCGCCAACCTCGAAGCGGTCGAGGACCTGGAGGAGAGCGTGGGCCCGCTGGACCTCGTCCTCGTCGAGTCCGGCGGCGACAACCTCACGGCGACCTTCTCCAAGGGGCTCGTCGACGCCCAGGTGTTCGTCATCGACGTCGCGGGCGGCGACGACATCCCGCGCAAGGGCGGCCCCGGGGTGACCACCGCCGACCTCCTCGTCGTCAACAAGACCGACCTCGCCCCGTACGTCGGCTCCGACCTGCAGCGCATGGCCCGCGACGCCAAGGCCCAGCGCGGCGACCTGCCCGTCGCCTTCACCTCCCTGGTCGCCGAGGACGGCGTCCGCCCGATCGTGGACTGGGTCCGCGCCCGGCTCACGGCCTGGACGGCGGCCGAGGCGTGACGCCTCCCGTAACCCGGCCGACGCTCACCCCGGCGCCGCCCGGCGACCCGGCCGCGCCCGGCGGGGCTTCCCCTGGCGTACGGGCCACCGCCCGCGTCGTCGCCGAGGCGGACGGACGCGGCGGGACCGCGCTGCCCGTGCTCGCCGGGGACGGCCCGCTCGCGCTGCGCCGGACCCGCTCCACCGGCCCGGAGGCGCGCGTCACCGTGGTCGGGGCGATGAGCGCGCCGCTCGGCGGCGACCGGATCGGCTTCGAGGCGACGGCCGGACCGGGGGCGTGGCTGCGAATCGGCTCGGCGGCAGCCACCATCGCCCTGCCCGGCCGCTCGGCCGAGCCCGCCCACTACGAGGTCCGGCTGACCGTCGGCGAGGGCGCGACCCTGTGCTGGCTGCCCGAGCCGCTGATCTCCGCCCACGGCAGCGATCTGCGCATGACCACCCGCGTCGAACTGGCCCCCACTGCCCGGCTCGTGCTCCGCGAGGAGCAGGTCCTCGGCCGCACCGGCGAACCCCCGGGCCGCCTCACCAGCCACCTCACCGTCCACCGCGCCGGCCGCCCGCTGCTTGACCAGGAGCTCGCCTACGGCCCCGGCGTGCCCGGCTGGGACGGCGGCGCGGTCCTCGGCGGCCACCGCGCGGTGGGGCAACTCCTCGTCGTCGATCCGGGGTTCGACGACCGCCCCGCCGACCCCTGGTCGCTTGCCGGAACGGCCGTCCTCACCCCCCTGTCCGGCCCTGCCGCCCTGGTCAGCGCCGTGGCCCCGGACGCGCTCCACCTGCGTCGGCTGTTCGACGACGCGGCCCTCACCCATGGGCTGATGCTTACGTGTTGATAAAGAAACGGCGGTTCGCCCTGTACTCGGCGGTAGGGTAGACACAAGAATCCCCCCTGACACTCTGTGACGCCAGCGCCGCCACAAGCGGCGCACCAATGCAGGGGGATTACTACGTGAGACGCACAGCACTCTTCGGCGTGGCCGGTGGTGTGATCACCGGAGCGCTGATAACCGGTGCGCTGGCTGCTCCCATGGCCGGCGCTTCGGAGCGGACGCCGGGTGGCGCCAAGGAAGCGCGCGGGGTGGCGATCGCCGCCGAGAAGGCCGCGAAGAAGGGCATCGACTGGGCGGACTGCCCGGCCGACTGGGGGCTGGCCAAGCCCATTCAGTGCGGCTATGTCACCGTGCCGCTCGACTACGCCAAGCCGAACGGCCGCACCATCAAGCTCGCGCTGGACCGGATCGGCAACACCGGCACCGCCTCCGAGCGCCAGGGTTCGCTGATCTACAACCCGGGTGGCCCCGGCGGCTCCGGTATGCGCTTCCCGACCCGGGTCACCAACAAGAACCCGCTGTGGACGAAGACCTCGAAGGCGTATGACTTCGTCGGCTTCGACCCCCGCGGCGTGGGCCGCTCCGCCGCCATCTCCTGCGTGGACCCGCAGGAGTTCGTCAAGGCGCCGAAGCTCGACCCGGTGCCCGACAGCGAGGCCGACAAGCGGGTACAGCGCAAGCTGGCCAAGGAGTACGCCGATGGGTGCAAGGAGCGCAGCGGCTGGATGCTGCCGTATCTGACGACGCCCAACACCGCCCGTGACATCGACGTCATCCGGGCGGCGCTCGGTGACAAGAAGCTCAACTACCTGGGAGTGTCCTACGGAACGTACATCGGCGGCGTCTACGCGACGCTCTTTCCGACCCATGTGCGCCGTCTGATCGTGGACAGCGTGGTCAACCCCTCGCGGGAGAAGATCTGGTACCAGGCGAACCTGGACCAGGACGTCGCGTTCGAGATGCGCTGGGGCGACTGGAAGGCGTGGGTCGCCAAGAACGACGCCGCCTACCACATAGGCAACACCCCAGCGAAGGTCCAGAAGCAGTGGGAGAAGCTGCGCGCGACCGCCAAGAAGAACCCCATCGGCGGGGTCGTCGGCCCGGCCGAGCTGCTCGGCTTCTTCCAGAGCGCCCCGTACTACGACTCGTCGTGGGCCACGGTCGCCCAGGTGTGGAGCGACTACCTCGCCGGTGACGAGAAGGCGCTGGTCGAGGCCGCCGGGCCGGATATGTCCGACACCGCGGGCAACATCTCCTCGGAGAACGGCAACGCCGTCTACACCGCCGTCGAGTGCGCCGACGCCAAGTGGCCGACCAGCTGGGCCAAGTGGGACCGGGACAACACCCGGCTCAACAAGGACTACCCCTTCCTGACCTGGTCCAACGCCTGGATGAACCTGCCGTGCGCCACCTGGGGCGCCAAGCAGCACACCCCGCTGGAGGTGGGCGCCGCCAAGGGCCTGCCCAAGACGCTCATCGTGCAGAGCACCCGTGACGCCGCGACCCCGTACGACGGCGCCGTCGAACTGCACAAGCGGCTGGCGGGATCGCGTCTGATCACCGAGAAGG
This sequence comes from Streptomyces sp. NPDC005393, assembly GCF_040606675.1. Classification (NCBI taxonomy): domain Bacteria; kingdom Bacillati; phylum Actinomycetota; class Actinomycetes; order Kitasatosporales; family Streptomycetaceae; genus Streptomyces; species Streptomyces sp. NPDC005393. The sequence goes on from NZ_JBEXFG010000035.1 coordinate 46,663, forward strand.
ACGCCGGTTCGCACGGTGTCACCGGCCTGGTCAACCCCTGCATCAACGACCGGGTGGACGCCTACCTGCTCAAGGGCACGGTGGACGCCAAGGACGTGACGTGCGGCCCCCACGCCACGCCCGTGCCGGCCAAGGCCGGCTTGGCCGCCAGGGCCGCGAAGGCCTTGGTGGCCGAGGCCGCCGAGGCGATCAAGTAACGGTCGGCCGGGCCCGTCTCGTCACGCGTCGGTGCGTGACGGGGCGGGCCCGGTGCCGTGCCCGGCGGTCACTCGGGGAACGACGATCCGTTCGGTGTCCTTGGCGATGGAGCGCAGCCGCGCGCTCATGTCCGTACCTTCGTCATAGCGCCTTGAGGCTACGGGCCGTGGTGATCACGGCGCGACGGATTTACCGCTCGTCCGCAGCCACTCGTCCTCGGCCGCATAGTCGAACAGATCGACCCTCGCGTCGTACACCCTGGCCATCTCCGGGAACGCCGCGCGCCAGTCCCGGCCGTCCGCCAGCCGCCCGGCCAGCCACTCCACCGTCGTGGGCAGCGATGCGGCGTAGTCGATGACCGGGCGGTAGCCCAACTCCCGCTCGGCCGCCGACATGTCGTAGACCAGCGGGTGCGCGAGGCTCCACGGAGTGCCGCCGACGTGCGGATGCGGCGGCTCGCCGTCGATCAGCACCAGTTCGCTGCGCGTGCCCATCACGGCGTCCACCGCGGCGGCGATGTCGGCCACCGTGGGCGCCTGCGGATCGGCCGCGTTGAGCACCCGTGTCCCGGGCCGGTGCGCGGCCAGCCGCACCAGCTCGGCGATATTGTCGACATGGACCGGATGGAACCGGCTGCGGCCGCCGTACGCCAGGATCCGCACCGGCCGCCCGTCCAGCGCCCGCTTGACGAAGTACAGCTCACGCGGCGTACGGCAGTGCGGGCCGTGGATCGCCCCGGCGCGCAGCAGGGTGGCCGGCAGCCGGTCCCCGGCGGCCAGCAGCTCCCGCTCCAGCGCGATCTTCCGGGTGCCGTAGCTGTCGCCGGGCGGGACGGTCCGCTGGGATTCGGGGACCGGCACCGGATACCGCGGGGCGCCGTCCGGCTCTCCCTGGGTGTCGAAGCCGCGGCCCTGGTCGTCCTCGTACACCGCCCCGCTGGAGATCACCACCGCCGATCCGATCCGGTCCGCGAGCCCCAGCAACTGCCGGGCGTGGGCGCGGCCGTACGCGACGCAGTCCAGCACCACGTCGCAGCCGTCCCCGAGCGCGGCGGCCAGCGCCGCGTCGTCGTCCCGGTCCACGGCCAGGCTCACCACCTCCGCGGGCCAGCTCTCATCGCGGCCCCCGCCGCGTGAGAGCGCCCGCACCTTCCATCCCTCGGCGGCGAGCGTCCGCACCGCCGCCCGCCCGATCTGTCCTGTCGCCCCGATGACGCATGCGCTGCCTGTGGTCATGACGGGACGCTACGGGCCGGGTGGCCGCGGTGCCCAGGTCCCTCGGCCGTCAGCAGATTCGCCGCCAGCAGATTCGCCGTCAGCGCAACGCCCGGGGAGGGCGCCTGGCCTGCTCGGCCTTGACGTCCGGTGCGTACCGGTCGACGTACTCCTGCCCGGACAGCCGCAGGATCTCGTACATGACCTCGTCGGTGACGGCCCGCAGCACGGTGTGCTCGCCCTCCAGCCCCGCGTACCGCGAGAAGTCCAGCGGCTCGCCGAAGCGGATGGTCGGGCGCTTGATCCGGGGGATCAGCCGCCCCGGGGGCTGGATCTCGAAGGTGCCCACCATCGCGCACGGGATCACCGGTGCCTTCGCCTCGAGCGCCATCGCCGCCACGCCCGTCCGCCCCTTGTAGAGCCGGCCGTCGTGCGAACGGGTGCCCTCCGGATAGATCCCCAGCAGTCTGCCCTTGCGCAGCACCGCGAGCCCCGACCGCAGGGCCGCCTCGGACGCCTTCCCGCCCGAACGGTCCACCGGGATCTGACCGGCGCCGCGGAAGAAGGCGGCGGTCAGCCGCCCCTTGAGTCCGCGTCCGGTGAAGTACTCCGCCTTCGCGAGGAAGGTGATCCGGCGCGGCACGATCGCCGGCATCAGAAAATGATCGGAGAACGACAGATGATTCCCGGCGACGATCGCGGCGCCCTCGGCCGGGATGTGCTCCACGCCCTCGACCCGGGGGCGGAAGATCAGTCTCAGTAACGGCCCCAGCAGCACATATTTGAGCACCTGGTAGAACACGGCGACCGCCTCCACCTCGTCGTGGTCAAACGACAGACTCTACAACTCTCGGGCGCCTGTCATGAGCCGCGCCGCAATGTCCGTAATCGCCGCCGATGCACCGCATTTTGACGGTGTGGGTGTTCAGGGTGCAGGTGAAAGTGAATGAATCTGATCGGTTCTTCGCGCTCTTTGAATTCACCCCCCGATCCCTGCGGAAGAAAAAAGCATATTCGGCTCGGGGCGCGATGAAAGCGCTATGCTCCAGGGCCCATAGCGAGCTCCTCGCCTTCGTGCGCATTTTCGCACTCATTTTCTCTTCCCTGCTTTTAAGGAAGCCAATGGTTTTCGCTGGCGCCTCACCCGGAGGCCGACGGCCCGCCTCCACGCTCGTATGGGTTATCCCTCCCGCCGCGATGGCATTCTGCGCGGCACTCGCCGTGACCGTGGTCCCCGCCGGGGCGCGCGCCACGGTCGCCTGGTGCGGAACGGCGGCCACGCTGGCGGTGGCCCTGGCGGCGGCCGAGGCGCTGCGCAGGGGACGGCTGATCACCACACTGCGCGGGCGGTTCGCCGCGCAGGAGGCCGCGCTCCGGCAGCGGCTGGTGGACCAGGAGGCGGAGACCCGGCGGCTGGCCGGCGATCTGCTGCCCGCCGCGGTGGCCCGGCTGCAGCGCGGCGCGATGGTGGAAGACGTGCTGAAGGGGCTCGACCACTCACCCGCCCTCGACCCGGACTTCGAGGCCGCACACCGGGCCCTGGTGCGCTCGGTGCTGGAGACCGTGCAGGCCGAGGAGGAGCTGAGGGACGCCGCGCAGCGGGCCTTCGTCAACATCGCCCGCCGGGTGCAGGCCATCGTCCACCAGCAGGCCCATGACCTGCGGGAGTTGGAGGACAAGCACGGTGCCGACCCCGAAGTCTTCGGGGATCTTCTCCATCTGGACCACGGCACCGCGCTGATCGGACGGCTGGCGGACAGCATCGCGGTGCTGGGCGGATCCCGCCCGGGGCGCCAGTGGCAGAAGGAGGTGCCGCTGTTCAATGTGTTGCGCGGCGCCATGTCGCGGATCCTGGAGTACCAGCGGGTGGATCTGCACTCGGTGGCGGACGTCGCCATCGTCGGACCCTCGGTCGAGCCGCTGATCCATGCCCTGGCCGAGCTGCTGGACAACGCCACCCGCTACTCGCCGCCCAGGACCCGGGTGCATCTGACCGCGATCGAGGTCCAGTCCGGGGTCGCGATCGAGATCGAGGACGCGGGGGTCGGCCTGTCGGAGGAAGCGCGCAGACGCACCGAGCTGGTGCTGGCGCAGGCGTCGACCGGACTCGACCTCAACGACCTGGGGGAGACGCCTCGGCTGGGTCTCGCGGTGGTCGGCAGGCTCGCCCTGAAGTACCGGTTCCAGATCTCGCTGCGGCCCTCGGCGTACGGCGGGGTGCGCGCCGTACTCGTTGTACCGCAGGACATCACCTGCACCACCCCCGCCCCCGGCGGCGCCATCGCCCGGGCCGCCAAGCTGCCGCCGCCCAAGCCCGTCAAGCGGGCGACGCCGACGCCGATGCCCTCGCGCACCGGCAGGGCCGCCCCGGGCCAGCCCGGGTTTCGGCAGAACGGCGCCGGGCTGCCGCAGCGCCGTCGAAGGATGCCGGTCGTCACCCCGCCCATCGGGGTCGATTCCGCTCCCTCGCCCGACCCCGAGCGGCCCCCGGCACCGGCTGCCCCGCCCGTGCAGCCGGGGATGTGGCTGGCCGCGTTCCACAAGGGCATCTCCGGTGACCTCTCGGACGCGACCGGCACCCCCGCCACGACCGGCACCTCGGACGTCACGGACACCTCGGCCACGGCCGACCCCTCGGACCCGTCGAACAAGGATGAGTAGGCAAGTGACGCAAGCGCGGTTCAACATGGACTGGATGCTCCGGGACCTGGCGTCCAGCGTGCCTCAGACCCGCCACGTGGTCCTGCTCTCCTCGGACGGCCTGTGCATGGCACAGGTCGGCACCGACAAGGACACCGCCGACCGGCTGGCCGCCGCCTGCGCGGGGCTCCAGAGCCTCTCGTCCGCGATCGCCGCCGAATTCCCCGACGGCGACGGGCGGATGCGGCTGGTCGTCATCGAGGTCGGCGGCGGCTTCTTCTATCTGATGGCGGCCGGTGTCAGCTCGTATCTGGCGGTGCTCGCCGAGGAGAGCGTGGACGCCGGGCTGATGGGACAGTGCATGAGAGATCTGGTAGCCCGGCTCGGGGAGCATCTGAGCAGTCCGCCGCGCGTCGACGGACAGGTGACATGAGCGGCCCGGACAAGGAGTGGGACGAGGGCGGGCCCGAGCGCCTGTACATCGTGGGCGGCGGCAGCGCGCGGACGACCGTCGAACTGGTCAGCCTGATCGTGGCGCGCGTCGAGCCGGACCCGGGCATACAGCCCGAGCGGGCGGCCGTGCTGAGGATGTGCCAGTTTCCGCTGTCAGTGGCCGAGATCTCCGCCTATCTGGTGCTGCCCGTCTCCACCGTCGCCGTGCTCCTCGCGGGTCTGCTCGACGACAACCAGGTGGAGGCCAGGGCGCCGGTTCCCGCCGCAACGCTGCCCGACCCCGAACTGCTGCAGGCGGTGATGCATGGACTACAGAATCTCTGAAGGAATCACCGGACCGCGCACCGAGGACACCCTTCCGGCGTCCGCCGCCGCGGCCGTCAAGATCGTGATCGTCGGAGGGTTCGGGGTCGGCAAGACGACCATGGTCGGCTCGGTAAGCGAGATCCGCCCGCTGACCACCGAGGAGACGATGACCCAGGCGGGGGTCGGTGTCGACGACATCGCCGGGGTGGAGCGCAAGACCGAGACCACCGTGGCGATGGACTTCGGCCGGATCAGCCTCAACGAGCGGCTGGTGCTTTATCTGTTCGGCACCCCGGGGCAGGAGCGGTTCTGGTTCCTGTGGAACGGCCTCTTCGAGGGCGCCCTCGGCGCCGTGGTCCTGATCGACACCCGCCGGCTGGAGGTCAGCTTCGATGTGGTCGGCCGGCTCGAGGAGCGGGGCGTGCCCTTCGTGGTCGCGGTCAACGCGTTCCCCGAGGCCCCCGTCCACCCGATCCCGGAGCTGCGCGCGGCCTTGGATCTGCCCGACGCCGTACCCATGATCGACTGCGATGCCCGCGACCGCGGCTCCAGCCGCGACACCCTCCTGACCCTCGTGCGCTATCTGCAATCCCTCACCACCGTGACCCCGGAGACACCGTGACCCCTCCCTCCGACCACCTCGGCACCGGCACCGGGCGCGCGGCCGTGCCGCCCGTCCAGTGCCCCGCCCACGCCCTGATGTCCGAGGGCGCCATGACGGACCTCTTCGGGCCCGAGAACGCGAAGGACCCGATGGGCCTGTACGAGAGGCTGCGCTCCGAGCACGGCCCGGTGGCCCCGGTCCGGCTCGACGGTGACGTACCGGCCTGGCTGCTGCTGGGCTACCGGGAGAACCTGGAGGTGACCCGCACCCCGTCCCGCTTCTCCCGCGACTCGCGGCAGTGGCGCGACTGGCGGGAGGGCAGGGTCGCCGACGACTCGCGGCTGCTGCCGGTGATCGCCTGGCAGCCCACCTGCGTCTTCGCCGATGGCGATGAGCACGAGCGGCTGCGCGCGGCGGTCACCGAGTCCATGGCGCGCTTCGACCGCCGGGGGATCCGCCGTCACATCACCCGCCTCACCCACCAACTGGTCAACGACTTCTGCGCCGACGGCGAGGCCGAGCTGCTCGGCCGGTTCGCCCAGCAGCTGCCCCTGCTCGTCCTCACCCATCTGCTCGGGATGCCCGACGAGTACGGCCCCCGGCTGGTCGAGGCCAGCCGGGATCTCATCAAGGGCTCCGAGACGGCCATCCGCAGCAACGAATACGTCACCGAGACCATCCGGCAGCTCGTGGAGCGCAAGCGCACCCGCCCCGGGAACGACCTGGCGTCCTGGCTGCTGACCCACCCCTCCGACCTCACGGACGACGAGGTCGTCCAGCATCTGCGGCTCGTCCTGCTCACCGGCAACGAGACCACCACCAACTTGATGGCCAATACGCTGCGCATGGTCCTCACCGATCCGCGCTTCCGCGCCTCCCTGGCGGGCGGCCATATGACCCTGCCCGACGCCGTGGAGCATGTGCTGTGGAACGAGCCGCCGCTCACCGTGGTCCCCGGCCGCTGGGCGACCGGGGACACCGAGCTGGGCGGCCAGCAGATCAAGGCCGGGGACATGCTGCTGCTCGGCCTCGCCGCCGGAAACGTCGACCCCGCCATCCGCCCCGACATCGCCGCGCCCATGTACGGCAACCGCTCGCACCTGGCCTTCAGCGGCGGCCCGCACGAGTGCCCGGGCCAGGACATCGGCCGGGCCATCACCGACACCGGGATCGACACCCTGCTGCTGCGGCTGCCCGACCTCCGACTGGCCGTTCCGGAGTCCGAGCTGAACTGGGTCTCCTCCTGGGTGTCGCGCCATCTCGTGGCGCTGCCCGCCGAGTTCATGCCGCGCCGGCCCGAGCCCGACATCATGGAGGACACTGCCGGCACCCCGCTCTCGCCCGAGTTCCGGGCGCGCTGGATGCCCGAGGAGGAGCCGCCCGCGCCCCCGCGGCCGCCCGTCACCGAACCGGTGGCGCCGCCGCCCCGGCGCGCCCGATGGTGGGGACCCCTGTGGCGGCGGCTGCTGGGTCGGCCGTCGGACGGGTAGCGGTGCGGCGGGGCGCGGTCCGCCCTCAGCCGGTGGCCGGCGCGGGGTCCACGCAACTCCACCACCAGGCGATGGCGGGCAGGGGGAGGGGCGCCGGGTCGGCGTCGGCGGGTTCCTCGGCATACTCCCGGGGCAGCCGCGCCCAGGTCTCCGGCGGGCTCTGTGCGCCGAGCGGACGCAGATAGCGGGGGCTCGCCAGCCCCCAGTCCAGATGGGCGCGCACCCAGCGGCCGAGGCCGGCCACGTACTGGTTCAGCTCCCAGCCCGCCTCCTTGGCGACCTGATCGTGGAGGCGCAGGAACAGGCACATCACGCGGTCCCGCATCGCCACCACCTGGGTGACCGCCTGCCCGGCCGTGCAGCGCTCCTCGTGGGCGATCACATCGACGGCGTTGAGCCCATTGCCCTGCAACAGGGATTCGCGGTGATAGGAATACAGGTCGTTGTCGAGGGCGACGAGCAGCCAGCTCATTTCGGTGAGCGCCCGGACCGCGGGCTTTTCCAGATCCGCCGTGGGCAATTCATAGCCCTCCGCGATATCGCTCATGGTGGTGAGAATCTCCATGCCGACGGTTCCCGCCATCCGCATGGCCACGAATTCATTGAGCGAAGGCAGCGTCCCCTGGCTGCGGTGGAGGGTCTCCCAGCCCAGACCGAAGAAGTACCGCCGCCACGCGGCCACCCAGCGGCCCATCTGGGTGGGCGTGGCATGGCGTTCCAGCCCGCGGCGCAGATCGCGCAGGCCGATCGCCCACGGGTTGTCCTCCGGCACGGGCGCCTCGGGCACCTCGATGACGAGGGTCATCAGAGCGAGCAGCGACGCCGCCTCCTTCGGGGACCGGCCGAAACGGCCCGTCTCGAAGGCGACTTCGTCGAAGCCGTGGCCCAGATACTCGAAGTTCGTGGCGATCTCGACGACATCGACCGACCCCTGCGGCATCGCGAGTCCGGGCACCAGCGCCACCCCGCCCTCGGACAGCCGTGCGGTGACCTCGCTCCCGCAGGCGCCGAGACGGCTGAACCAGTCGGCCGAGCGACGGTCCAGCTCCTCGGCGTCCGGCCGGGACGCCGGCGCGACGGGGCAGTAGAACGGGGGTATCTCCAGTGCGGTACGGGCGTGCGCGGGCATAAGAAATCCCTCCCCTTATGAGCCTTATGAGTGGATATGAGCGGAACCGCCGGGCGGCCCCACCGAGATCCGGATGACGAAAGCCGTGTGATGTGCCCGTCAGGCCCGGGCGGCCAGCACCCCCACGGTCAGCAGGCCGAGCACCACCCAGCCGAACCAGAGCCAGCCATTGCTTCCGAGGGCCACGGTGTAGGCCGTCACCAGGATCAGGCCCCCCACCGTGCACACGGTCATCGCCTTCGCGGATCCGGGCATCTCCGACCTCCTCACGGCGGCCCCGACGCCCCTTCGTCAGGACCATGGCCCCCACGGGCCCGGCGCCCATCGTCTCGCGGCCCGGGCCCCCGCGGCTAGCGTCTAGCGGCCGCGGCCCTGGAGCGAGGCGAGATAGGCGTTGTACGCCGCGAGCTCCTGGTCGCCGTCCCGGTCCGCGATGCGGTCCGTACGCCGCGCCTGGCGCTGCTCGGACTTGTACCACTGGTAGACCAGCGCGATCAGGACGATCACCGACGGGATCTCGCTGAAGGCCCAGGCGATGCCGCCCGCCGCGTTCTGGTCGGAGAGCGCGTCGATGCCCAGCGAGGCGGGCGGATGCTCATAGGTGCCGATCATGGGCTCGGACGCCATCATCAGCGCGATCCCGAAGAACGCGTGGAACGGCATACCCGCGAAGAGCTCCAGCATCCGCATCACATAGCCGGGCCGGTGCGGACCCGGGTCCACGCCCATGATCGGCCAGAAGAAGACCAGACCCACCGCGAGGAAGTGGATCATCATCGCGATATGCCCGGTCTTGCTCTCCATCAGGAAGTCGAAGAGCGGGCTGAAGTACAGCGCGTACAGGCTCGCGATGAACAGCGGAATCGTGAACACCGGGTGGGTGATGATCCGCATATAGCGGCTGTGCAACAGAGCGACCAGCAGCTCCCGCGGCCCCTTGCGGCCACGCCCGGCCGCCGGCAGGGCGCGCAGGGCCAGTGTGACCGGCGCCCCCAGCAGCAGCAGGATCGGGGAGACCATGCTGATGATCATGTGCTGCACCATATGGACGCTGAACATGACCATGCCGTAGTCGTTCAGCCCGGTGCACATCGCGACCGCGACGGTCAGCACGCCGAGCGCGAAGGAGATCGGGCGTCCGACCGGCCAGGAGTCACCGCGCCGCCACAGCCGCGCCGCCCCCCAGCCGTACAGCGCGAGCGCCAGCACACAGCCGACCAGAAAGAACGGATCGCCGCCGAACTCCAACCCGCGCGCGAGGGTGAACGGCGGCAGATCCATGGTCATGCCGTGCCCGCCGTGATCCATCAGTGCTCCTGTTCCTCCGGTGCGCACCAAATGTGCTCGCACCAGCGTAGAACCGGTCAGATCACAGCACGCACTCGGCCTCGGCGTACCGCTCGGCGGGTACCGTCTTGAGGTGTTCGACGGCCTCCGCGAGCGGCACCAGGACGATGTCCGTGCCGCGCAGCGCCGTGATCTTGCCGAACTCGCCGCGGTGCGCCGCCTCGACGGCGTGCCAGCCGAAGCGGGTGGCCAGCACCCGGTCGTACGCCGTCGGCGTGCCGCCGCGCTGGACATGCCCCAGGATCACCGGCCGCGCCTCCTTGCCCAGGCGCTGCTCCAGCTCGACGGAGAGCTGGCGGGCGATGCCCGCGAACCGCTCATGGCCGTAGACGTCCGTGCCGCCCGCCTCGTACTCCATCGTGCCCTCGCGCGGCTTGGCGCCCTCCGCCGCGACCACGATCGCGAACTTCTTACCCGCCTCGAACCGCGCCCCGACGGTCTTCGCCAGCTCGTCGATGTCGAACGGGCGCTCCGGTACGACGATGGCGTGGGCGCCCGCGGCCATGCCCGAGTGCAGCGCGATCCAGCCGGTGTGCCGCCCCATGACCTCGACGATCATCACGCGCTGATGCGACTCCGCGGTCGTCTTGAGCCGGTCCAGGGCCTCGGTGGCGACCCCGACGGCGGTGTCGAAGCCGAAGGTCACATCGGTCGAGGCGATGTCGTTGTCGATCGTCTTCGGGACCCCGACGATCGGCAGCCCGGCGTCCGACAGCAGCCGCGCCGCCTTCAGCGTGCCCTCCCCGCCGATCGGGATGACCGCGTCCAGGCCGAGCTCGGCCACATGCCCCTTCGCCCGCTCCACGCCGTCGCGCAGATGGGCGGGCTGAACCCGCGTCGAGCCGAGGATGGTGCCGCCGCGGGCGAGGATGCCGCCCACCGCGTCCAGGTCCAGCTTGCGGTAGTCGCACTCCAGCAGGCCCTTCCACCCGTCGTGGAAGCCGATCACCTCATCGCCGTGATCGACGACGGCGCGGTGGACGACTGACCTGATGACCGCGTTCAGGCCGGGGCAGTCGCCGCCGGACGTGAGCACACCAATGCGCATGGCACGGACACCTCTGTCTGCGATGGGGGCTGACGGCCGGACCGCGTCGTCCGGCTGGACCCCGACACCCTACAAGCGGCCGGGTGGCGGGGTCGCGGCCGTCCAGCATGTGTCCGGCATACGGGCACCCACCGCGCGAGCGCGGCTCCAGGCCCTGTCCAGCGGCCTGGAGCGCGGCTCAGGCGGGCTGGCTCGCCGCCGCGATCCGTTCGTCGCGCAGCGCGTCGTACCACTGGTCGTCGACCGGCGGCAGCGCGTTCACATCGAGCGCCAGCTTCAGCAGCAGATCGGCGATGTGCGGGTTGCGGGCCATCACCGGGCCGTGCATGTACGTGCCGAAGACGGTGTCGTTGTACGCGCCCTCGTAGCCGTCGCCCGTGCCGTTGCCGTTGCCGAACCGGATCCGGGCGAAGGGGCGGGCGGTCGGGCCCAGATGGGTGACGCCCTGGTGGTTCTCGAAGCCGGTCAGCGGCGGGAGCCCCAGCCGCTCGTCGATGTCGGCCAGCACGTCCCCGACGCACCGCGCGCCCTCGCCACGGGTAGAGACCACGTCCAGCAGCCCCAGACCCGGCTCGCGCTGTCCCAGGTCGTTGATGAACTCATGGCCGAGGATCTGATAGCCCGCGCACACCGAGAACACGATCGCCCCGTTGGCGACCGCGCGGTTGAGCCCGCCGTCGCGCCGCAGCCGCTCGGCCGCGAGCCGCTGCGGGCGGTCCTCGCCGCCGCCGATCAGGTAAATGTCCCCGGAGGTGGGGATCTGCTGGTCGGAGCGGACGTCGAGACGGGAGACGTCCAGTCCGCGCTGGCGCGCCCGGCGCTCCACGACCAGCGCGTTGCCCTGGTCGCCGTACGTGCTCAGCAGGTCGGGGTAGACCCACACCAGACGCAGGCCGTTCTGGTTCGTGCTACGCATCTTTCGCACCTCTCGTACGGGGTCAGTTGCCGACGCGGCGGCGCAGGTCCTGGAACGCGGTGTAGTTGGCGATCGTCTCGATCCGGCCGGGGGGTGCGATCCGCACCGCCTCGTCCACGTCCGCGCAGACCCGGAACTCCAGGCCGGCGACCTCGAGACGGACCGCCAGGTCCAGCTTGCGGTCGCCGATCAAACAGATCGGGTGGCCGGCCAGCCGGGTGTAGTCCACGTCCCACAGCCAGGAGGTGTCGGTGCCGTCGGCCCCGCGCGCGTTCACCGAGAGGATCACCGGGGTGGGCGGCGGGTCGATCAGGGAGAAGGTCTCCAGCCATCCGGCCGGGTTCTTCGCCAGCAGCAGCCGCATCTGGCGCTCCTGGAAGGTGACCACGTCATACCGGCCGGCGACCGCCTGGACCTGGTACATCCGCTCCAGCGCGACCTGCGGCGGCACCCCGAAGGTCGCCGCGACGGCCGCCGAGGTGGCCGCGTTCGCCTTGTTCGCACGGCCGGGGAGCTGGAGGTGGATCGGCCATGCCGCGCCGTGCGGATCGAGGACGTAGTCGCCGTTCAGCGCCCAGCTGGGGACCGGACGGCGGAAGCCGCACTCCGCGCAGACCCAGTCGTCGCCCGGCCGCTGCAGCACACCGCCGCAGGACGGGCAGGACCAGGCGTCGTCCTTCCACTCCTGCCCCGCGGCGACCCACACCACATTGGCGCTGGAGGAGGCGGCCCAGACGATCAGCGGATCGTCGGCGTTCGCGATCACGACCGCCTTCGTCCCGGACAGGCCCTCGCGCCACTTCTCGGCGAGCATCCGGGTCTCGGCGGCACGGTCGAGCTGGTCGCGCGAGAGGTTGAGCAGCGCGATGGCCTTGGGCTCCGTGTCGCGGGCCACACCCGCGAGGTACTTCTCGTCGACCTCGATGACGCCGTAGCGGGCGTCGGAACCGCCGGCCAGGGCCGAGGTGATACCGGCCGGCATATTGGCGCCCAGCGCGTTCGAGACGACCGGGCCCGCGGCCCCCAGCGCCTCGGCGATGAGCCGGGTGGTCGTGGTCTTGCCATTGGTCGCCGACACCAGGATCACATCCAAGTGCTGCGCCAGCCTGCCCAGCAGATCGGGGTCGAGCCGCAGGGCCACCTTGCCGCCGATCACCGATCCGCTGCCACGGCCCGCGGCCCGCGATACCGCCGCCGCGGCCTTGCCCGCCGTCACGGCCAGTTTGGCCCGCGGCGACAGCGGCTCCGAGTTGCCTGCCATCGTCCTAGATCCTCCTCGCATACCGGCACCGCTCTGCCCCCCGAGGCACCGGTGGTACGCCCCCTCCGCGCCGAATCGCCAGCCGGGAGGCCACGGTCGGGGATCAGCCTATCGAGATCCGGCCGCTGTCCCGAATTCCGTCACCCGCACAGCGCGCGCCCGGGGTGCCCGTACGCTTGGCTCTCATGCGAAATGGCGTGATCCCCGGCAGCCGGGGAGCGGTGCGGCCGATACGGCTGCTCGGCGATGCGGGCCTTGGCGCACCGTGCGAGGAGGTCACCGCCTTCGACACCGCGCTCGCCCGGCTGGTCGAGGACATGTACGCCACGATGTACGCGGCGCACGGGGTGGGGCTCGCCGCCAACCAGATCGGTGTGCCCCTGCGGGTCTTGGTCTACGACTGCCCGGACGACGAGGACCACCGGCATCTGGGGCATGTGGTCAACCCCCGGCTGGTCGAGGCCGACGGGGTGACGGTGCGCGGACCGGAGGGCTGTCTGTCGCTGCCGGGTATCGAGGCGGGCACCCCGCGCTACGACCGTGCGGTGGTCGAGGGCATGACGGTGACCGGGGAGCCGGTGCGGGTGGAGGGCACCGGCTTCTTCGCGCGCTGTCTGCAGCACGAGAGCGACCACCTGGACGGCGGCCTGTTCACGGACCGGCTCACCGGGCTGCGGCGGCGCCGGGCGCTGCGGGCGGTCCGCCGGGCGCCGTGGGCCCGCGAGGATCCGCCGGACAGCGCCTGAGGCTCAGAAGCCCGGGGCGCCGCCCCGGTCGTCCGCCAGCGCCAGCCGCCCCCACAGCAGATCGGTGAGATGGTGCACCAACTGACCGCGTGAGCAGGGGCGTTCCCGCAGCCACCAGTCGCCCGCCGCGTGCATCATGCCGACGATCCCATGGCCCCAGACACGGGCCAGCTCATCGCCGCCGGGCCCCAGCTCGACCCGCTCGGCGATCACCGTGGCGAGCTCCTCGCCGAGCCGGCGCAGGAGCGGGGCCGAGTGGTGGCCGACCTCGAAGCCGTGCTCCGGCTCCTGCTGCTGGCCATGGTCGGCAGGGTGCATCAGGAAGCGGTACACCTGGGGCCGCGCCTCGATCGCCGTCAGATACGTGTCCAGCGTCGCCTCGACGCGTTCGCGCCGGTCGGCGGCGGGTGCGTCGAGGGCGGCGCGCAGTGAGTCGAGCAGCGCGTCGGTGTGGCGCGTGGCGAGCGCGCGGTACAGCCCGCCCTTGTCGCCGAAGTGGCGGTAGAGAATCGGCTTGGTGATGCCCGCCTCGGCGGCGATGGCGTTCATCGAGGCCTCGGGCCCGTCGCGCAGCACCACTCGGTCGGCGGCCTCCAGCAGCTCCTTGCGCCGCCGCTGGGCCGCCTGCCGCTGGTCGTCGCGCTGACTGGTCCCGGTCTCCATGATGGTGCTCCCCGCCCCCTGACGTCTGCATACGTCTCCATGTGTCTGCGCAACGTAACACCCGCGCGGTGGTGGGCGTTCGGGCGGATGCGGGAGTTGACATTTCTTACTCGTGAGTAACACACTCTTGTTACCGCAGGTAACAATCAGGTGGAGGGGCAGGTCATGGCGGAGTTCTCGTTCGAACTCAACGACGATCAGAAGGCGGTGCATGACTGGATCCACGGCTTCGCCGCGGATGTGATGCGCCCGGCCGCCGCCGAGTGGGACGAGCGCGAGGAGACTCCCTGGCCGATTATCCAGGAGGCCGCCAAGATCGGCCTGTACTCCCTGGACTTCTACGCCCAGCAGTACTTCGACCCGACCGGCCTCGGCATCCCCATGACCATGGAGGAGCTCTTCTGGGGCGACGCGGGCATCGCGCTGTCCATCGTCGGCACCGGCCTCGCCGCCGTCGGTGTGCTCGCCAACGGCACCGAGGAGCAGATCGGCACCTGGATCCCGCAGATGTACGGCGACACGAACGACGTGAAGGTCGCCGCCTTCTGCTCCTCCGAGCCCGACGCGGGCTCCGACGTCTCCGCGATGCGCACCCGCGCCGTCTACGACGCGGCCAAGGACGAATGGGTCATCAACGGCACCAAGACCTGGGCCACCAACGGCGGCATCGCCAACATCCATGTCGTGGTCGCGGTCGTCGACCCCGAACTCGGCTCCAAGGGCCATGCGTCCTTCATCATCCCGCCGAACACCCCCGGCCTGTCCCAGGGCCAGAAGTTCAAGAAGCACGGCATCCGCGCCTCGCACACCGCCGAGGTGGTCCTCGACAACGTGCGGGTGCCCGCCGGCTGTCTGCTCGGCGGCAAGGAGAAGCTGGACGAACGCCTCGCGCGTGCCCGTGAGAAGGCCAAGGCGGGCGGCGGGGAGCGACTGAAGAACGCCGCGATGGCCACCTTCGAGGCGTCCCGCCCGGCCGTCGGCGCCATGGCGGTCGGCACCGCCCGCGCCGCGTACGAGGTCGCGCTCGACTACGCCAAGACCCGGCAGCAGTTCGGCCGCCCCATCATCGACAACCAGGGGATCGCCTTCCAGCTGACCGACATGCGCACCCAGATCGACGCCGCGCGCCTGCTGGTGTGGCGCGCGTCGTGGATGGCCGTGAACGGCAAGCCCTTCGACTCGGCCGAGGGCTCCATGTCCAAGCTGTTCGCCAGCGAGACCGCCAAGAAGGTCACGGCCCAGGCGGTCCAGATCCTCGGCGGCAACGGCTTCACCCGCGAGTACCCGGTCGAGCGCATGCACCGCGACGCCGCGATCTACACGATCTTCGAGGGCACGAGCGAGATCCAGCGCCTGGTCATCGCCCGCACCCTCTCCGGCGTGCAGATCCGCTAGCGGCTCGCGGCCCGGGGGTTCGGGAGCTCAGAGGCCGCCGACGCCGGCGCCGAAGCGGCGTTTGCGGGTGGCGAAGGCGGTCAGCAGGGTGCGCAGGTCGTCGCCGGTGAAGTCGGGCCACAGCGTGTCCACGAAGAAGAGCTCCGCATAGGCCGCCCGCCACAGCATGAAGTTGGAGATCCGCTGTTCCCCGGACGTCCGCACCAGCATGTCGATGTCCGGCAGATCCGCATGCGGCAGATGGCGGGTGAACAGCGCCTCGTCGATGAGCCCGGGGTCCAGCGCCCCGTCCGCCGACGCGCGGGCCAGCGAGATCGCGGTGCGGGCGATCTCCTCGCGGCCGCCGTGGTTGAAGCAGAAGGCCAGCGTCATGGCGCGATTGTCGAGCGTCTCGGCCTCGGCCCGCCGCAGGGCGGCGAGGGTCGGGCGGGGGAGCCGGGCCTCCGAGCCGAGCCAGCGCAGCCGTACGCCCTGTGCGCCGTAGCCGCGGAAGACATCCGCCAGCTGGGCGGTGAGCCGCATCAGGGCGGCCACCTCACCGCGGGGCCGGTTCCAGTTCTCGGTGGAGAAGAAGAACAGCGACAGATGCTCGATGCCCTCCTCCAGCGCCGTGTCCACCACCCGGGGGAGCGCGCGCACCCCGGCCTCATGGCCCCGGGTGCGGGAGAGCCCGCGCTGGGCGGCCCAGCGGCCATTCCCGTCCATGATGATCGCCACATGGCGCGGCCGGGAGGGTGGATCCTGCCCCGGCCCGCGGCGCTGCCGTACGACCGCGGGCGGCTCGGCGGGCCCCGGCATCCCCCGCAGCAGCCGCTTGACGGAGGGGACTCTCCAGGCTCTGACCTCGAACACGTGCGCGTCCCTCCGCCTCGCCCTCGTCCTCGGCTTCCCGACGCCGTGTCTGACGATACGGCAGGGGCGGGGGTTACCTCTGCGGGGGCCGAACCATTCGTAATGGCTACCGCCAACCGAGGTCGGCCCAGGTCAGGGCTTACGCGCCACGCCCCCGTGGACGTCCGTCGTCTCGATGGCGGTCTCGGTGGGACCGGGCCGCCACAGCGGACAGGACACGATGCCGGGCTCGATCAGCTCCAGGCCGTCGTAGAAGCGCGTGATCTGCTCGACGCTGCGCAGCACATACGGGATGGCGCCGGTGTCGTCGTAGTCCTGCTGGGCCTTCTTGAGCGCCTGGTCGGTATCGGTGCTGTCGTAGTGCACGAAGTAGCTGCCGGAGGGCAGCGCGGCCTGCAGCCGCCGGACGATCGACACCGCCTCGTCATAGTCCTGGATATGACCGAGGATGCCCATCAGCATCAGGGCGACGGGCCGGTCAAAGTCCAGCGTCTTCGCCGCGGCCTCCAGGATCCGCTCGGGCTCGTGCAGATCGGCGTCGATGTAGTCGGTCACGCCCTCGGGCGTGCTGGTGAGCAGCGCCTGGGCGTGCCGCAGCACCAGGGGGTCGTTGTCGACGTAGACGATCCGGGCCTCGGACGCCACCCGCTGGGCGACCTGGTGCGTGTTGTCGTAGGTGGGCAGGCCGGTGCCGACGTCCAGGAACTGACGGATCCCGCATTCGCCCGCCACATGGGTGACGGTGCGGATGAGGTACGCGCGCGAGGCGCGGGCCATGACCTCGATGTTCGGGGCGATCTCCCGGTACTGGTCACCGGCGATCCGGTCGACCTCGTAGTTGTCCTTGCCGCCCATCCAGTAGTTCCAGATCCGGGCCGAATGCGGCACGGCCGTGTCGATCTTCGTCAGGGCCTTCTGGCCGGGGGTGGTCGAGCCGTCTGTCATCTGGAGGGTCTCCTGCCGTGACGTCTGCGGTAAGAAATAGCAACGTAGCGCTGGTACAAAGGAGTTCAGAGATGCGGTGCTCGACACGGAACGGGCGAGCGGACGCGTGGCAGGCGCCGCGCGTAGGAGGCCACGGGGGGCGCGGGGTCCGCCTCGCCGGGGCGCGGATCCGGTCCGGGGCCGGTCAGCGGCTCGTCGTCGACGGTGAGCACCGGGGCGTGCTGGGCGAGGGTGGAGAAGGCGTGGTCGTACCCGGTGACGGCGGCGCCGATCTCCGCGAGGTCCGCGGCCGAGGCGCCGCGCGCGGCCAGCCGGTCCTCCAGGACCGTCACCGGCGCCGTCACATGGACGAAGGCGCCGTCGCGCTCGGCCACCGCCTCGGCGAAGTCATAGGCCTGGATCCAGCTCACCCGGGAGTGGCCGCGGCGCAGCGGCCCGTAGACGAGCTCGCCGACCAGCCCGGCATCGACCGCGAGCACCCCGCTGTGCTGCAGGATCTCGCGGTAGGGCCGGACCGGGTCCACATGGGGAAGGTCCGCGGAGGCGCGGGTGACGGTGTATCCGTGCCGGTCCGCGAGCCCGGTCAGCAGCTCCTCCCGGCGGACACCGTCGCAGCCCTCGACGATCAGCGTGCGGCGCTGTGCGACCGCATGGTCAAGGTTCATCCCGGCATCCTGTCGTCCCATGCGTCCCCTCACTCATCGGGGGACGACACCGCCGCCCGCCACGGCGTCCTCAGTGTGCGTGGCGGGGCGGCGGGGGTGGGAGTGCGATGCGGGGTTGTGCGGTTGTGCGGGCGTAGTGGTTTCCGGATCTACTCGATGAGGAAGTCGGCCTCGCCGGCCTTGGCGGCCGCCAGGAAGGACGCCACCTCCGAGCGGGAGCAGATGAGGGCGGGCCCGGCCGGGTCGGTGGACTGGCGCAGCGCGACCCGGCCGTCCGGCAGCCGCTTGGCCTCGATACAGGTGCCTCCGTTGGATCCGCTCCAGGGCTTCTCCCAGCCCTCCGTGCCCAGGTCCGTGGCCGGCATTCCGCTGTAGACAGGGTTCGTCATCTCAGAGCTCCTTACGTAGTTCGGCCAGGATGGTGCTGGTGTCGCCGATCGGTTCGGCCTGGACGGCCATCCGGTCCAGGACCTCCAGATAGGCGACGACTTCGGCCGGCTGTTCGACGTAGACCGCGCCCGTCAGGCTCTCGGTGTAGACGACGTCCGGCAGTTCGGAGAATCCGAAGCGGAAGTAGTGGAACGGGCCGAAGGCCCCGGGGTGCCCACCCGCCGCGAACCGCATGATCTGCAGCCTGACCTTGGGTCTCTCCAAGCTGTCGATCATGTGGTCGATCTGATGGCGCATCACCTCGTGGCCGCCGATGGGGCGGCGCAGCGCCGTCTCGTCGAGGATGGCCCAGATGGTCGGCGCGTCCGGCTTGGCGAGCAGGGTCTGCCGCTTGACGCGCAAGGCGATCCGGCGCTCCAGCTCCGCCTCGGTGACATTGGGGAAGCCGATGCGCAGCACCGCGCGGGCGTAGTCCTCGGTCTGGAGCAGCCCGGGGACGTAGTGCGGCTCATACGCACGGATGACGGTGGCCTCGCTCTCCAGGCTGACATACGCACTGAACCAGTCGGGCAGCACATCCCGGAACTGATGCCACCACCCGGGCTGGTTGGCCTCGCGTGCCAGGGCGAGGAAGTCCTCGATCTCCGGGCCGCGGACTCCGTAGTTCCGCAGCAGCTCCTTCAGATACGGGATCTTGAGCCCGACCTCCGCCTTCTCCATCCGGCGGACGGTGAGCGGGGTGACCTCGATGGTCTGGGCTGCCTCTTCGAAGGAGACCTTGGCCCGCTCACGCAGATGGCGCAGGCGTTTGCCGAGGACTCTGCGTAAGACGGTGGGGGCGGCGCTGGCCGGCCGTGCCTCACTCACGTCCCGCCTCCCGGAGGAATGGCTGTCATATGCCTGCACAGTGTGCCACGCGACTGACGACACAGACAGAGCGAGTCGAACGCTTTGAAATTATCAGACCGAAGGTTGCGGGGTGAGCGCGTCACCACGCATAGTGAGCACGTGACCCATCTCACCCTCCATGGCGAGGGCTCCCAACCACCCTTGTCCACAGCGTCGTTGAGGTGCCCGGCCACCCGGTCGGCACCGCGCGACGGGGATCCCGCAGACCGCCGTGGCTCGAGCTCAGGGCGGTCACGGTGACGCATCACGCACAGCCGGTCGGCAGACGCCAAGGCATCGCAGACAACGCGGCGTTGGCTGCGGCTCTCAAGGAATCCGGGTGCTCCTACGCCTCCTTGGCCCTGCGAGTCAATGAGTTAGGACGTAGACAGGGGCGCGAGTCGAACTACGACAAGGCGTCCGTCACCCGCTGGCTGCAGGGCGGACAGCCGCGTGGCAATACGCCGGACCTGATCGCCGCCGTGCTCTCCCACCGGCTCGGCCGGCCCGTGGCCCCCGCCGAGCTCGGCTTCATCTCCGACCGACAGCGCCCGGTCGTCGCCAGAGCGCTGGCCTACCGGGAGGACGTAGCAGAGACCTTGCACACGCTCGCCGAACTCGGCTCCACCGATATCTCCCGCCGCAGCCTGCTGGGTGCGGTGCCCTTTGTCGCCGGCGCGCTGGTGACCCCACAGCGCGAATGGCTGCTGTGGCTGGTCGAGAACCAGGACGCCGCCCGTCGTCCGGTCCCCGCGGCCGACGGCGGCCGCGTCGAGCAGGTCCACGCGGCCATCAACATGTTCGACGAGATGGACAACCGCTTCGGCGGCGGTCAGGTCCGCGCCAGCATCGTGCTCTATCTGTCGACCGAGGTCGTCCCCATGCTCCAGCAGCGCGGCGCGCCGCCGCACGAGCGGCGCCAGCTGTTCACCGCGGCGGCCAAGCTGGCCGCGATGGCCGGCTGGAGCAGCTACGACAACGCCGAATACGGCCTGGCCCAGCGCTATATGACCCAGGCGCTGCGGCTGTGCGCCGAGGGCGGCGACCGGGTGCTCGGCGGCCAGATCCTGGCCGGTCTCTCCCATCTCGCGACCAACCTGGGCCAGCCGGAGGCAGGGGTCGAGCTGGCCCGGGTCGGCGTCGCGACGGCGAAGCACGCGGGCAGTCCGCTCGGCCTGATGCGGCTGCACGCCATGGCGGCCCGCGGGTACGCGGCGCTCGACCAGCCGCGGGAGGCGTCCAAGTCGCTGCGCGCGGCCGACGCCCAACTGGAGGCGAGCCGCGGCCCCGAGCAGGAGTCGCCCTGGGTGCGCTTCCTCGACCATCACTATCTGGCGGCCGAGGCGGCGCTGTGCTTCCGCGACCTCGGCAATGCCGCGGAGGCCGAGCACGCGGCCGCCGAGTCGGTGCGTGCCAACGCCGACCGGCGCCGTCGCCAGGCCATCAGCCGATCCGTCCTGGCCACGGCCTATCTCCAGCAGAACCGGCTGGACGAGGCCATCGGAACCGCGGGCGAGGCGCTGGACATGCTCAGCGGGGTGCACAGCGAGCGCTCGATCCAGGCGCTGCGCGACTTCCGCACCCGGCTGCGACCGCGCCGCGGGGAGCCCATGGTCCGGGAGTTCGAGCATCGCTCCCGGACCGTGCTCGGCGCGGCCGCCTGACTGGCGGGCGAGTGAGCCGAAGGGGCGCGCCGCTGTTGTAAGGGAGAGCGCGCGGAGGCCGCGAGGAACGAGTGGCCGAGCACGGTCGACCGTCGACAGTGGCTTTGAGCGCCCCGGAGGTGAACCGCGCCGGCCAAGGAGTCCGGTTCGCCCCCGCTCGGGGGAGCGCCGGGGGGCTCAATAGCCTCCCGGCGTGGGGGCGTTCTGGGCGCGGTCGACCGGCAGATGCGCGCCGGAGATGCCACTCGACGCATCCGACAGCAAGAACGCGACGACACGGGCGACCTCCTGCGGGGCGACCAGCTCGCCCTGCGGGAACTCGGCCGCGAACCGGGCGTATGCCTCGGGGTCTTCGGCGCGCATCCGGTCCCAGCGTTTCCCGGGGATCAGCATCGACCCCGGCGAGACCGCGTTGACCCGGATGCCGTCCGGGCCCAACTCGCGGGCCAGCGAGGCCGCGAGATGGATCTGGGCGGCCTTGGCCGCTCCGTACTGGGCCTGCGGCCCCGGCTTCCAGCCCGAGATGGAGGCGATCACCACCACGGATCCGCCGCCCGCGCCACGCAGATGCGGCACCGCGGCCTTGATCAGCCGCGCCGTGTGACCGACGTTCATCTCCCAGGTCAGGGCCCAGTCGTGGGCGTCGGCCTCCGCCAGGCCGCGGCCCCGGGCCCCGCCCGCGCAGGCCACCACGCCGTCCAATCCGCTGAAACGTTCCGCCGCGGCGCTGACGAACTCCTCCAGCAGATCCGGCTCCGTGACATCCAGGGCGCGGATGAACGGCCGCTCGTGCCCGTCGTCGCTCAACGACGCCGCCAGCGCCCGTAGATCCCCCGCCGTCCGCGCACAGGTGGCCACCCGCGCCCCGTCCGCGGCCAGCAGCCGCACAATCTGCTCGCCCAGCCCCCGGGCGCCCCCGGTGACCAGGACCCGCTTGCCGTCCACCCCGGACCCGCCCCCTGGGCGGAGCCGCCCGCCGCGGTCCTCACTCACGCTTTCCACGCCGGGACCGTACAACCCGAACCACTACGCCCGTACAACCGGACAACCCCCATGCCCTCTCGCCCGTCGGTCGGTCCAACCGTTTGTCTACATGAACGGTGACCGATGACGCTTTGCGCTGCCTTCGAAGGAGGAACCATGCCGGTATCCGGCACGTACCGCGACCGGGCCGTTTCCGTCCGTGGCAGCCGGTCCAGGCGGGTCGGGCAGGGCACGCGCACCACCTGTCACCAGCCCAGATGCCACGCCATCAGTCGCCAGAATGCGCTTACCCGCTCACCAGGACATCAACCACCCCAGGTGCCTGTATGCCAGCAGAGCCCACAGACCGACGAGGACCGTGAGGACCGTGAGGACCGACACCGTGAGCCCATCCGTCCAAGGACTGTCGCAGCGGCCGGCGTCGGCCGATGAGGGGGGCGAGACCATGGGAGCGGCCCGTGCCGTCGTGGTGTCCGCGGGCCGCCCGCGAACCGATCCGGTTGCCGGTGTGGTTTCCGTCCCCCGCCCGCGAGGGGAGAGGACGGTGATCCCGCTGGACACCCGCCGGCTCTTCCGGGCCGAGTTCCCCGCTCTGCCCGACCGCGCCGCCGCCGTGCGCCGCATGGTCGCCGGCCATCTGCGCGACTGGCGGCTCGGCGCGCTCGTGGACTGCGCCGTCCTCGCCACCAACGAACTGTTCGCGAACGCCGTGGAGCACGGCAGCTCCGGTCCCGCCGACACCGTCACCATCACCGTCTCCCTGGAGCGCTTCGGCCGTGAGCTGCGCGTGGAGGTGTCCGACGGCTCGCCCGTCATCCCGACCTTCCGTACGGCGGCGCTGACCGAGGAGTCCGGCCGGGGCCTGGCCATCGTCGACGATCTGGCCAGCGACTGGGGCACCGAACCGCCCGACCCCGGCGGCCGGGGCAAGAAGGTGTGGTTCACCCTGGCGCTCGAGATCGCGTCATGAATCGCGCCATCGGGGGAGGGCGATCCGGAGGGGAGCGGGGGGAGCGCCGGATGCGGGTCACCGTGGAGACCGACGCGGCCGACTGGCTGCTGTCCGCGAGCGAGGACCCCGGCCTGACAAGGCTCCAGTGGGCCGACGGCAACGGGCTCGCCGATCTGCCGGTGGGCACGGTCTTCGATCTGGTCCGGATGGCCGACGACATCGGTACGGCGGTGATCCAGGCGCTTCAGCGGCGCGACGCGGCGACCGGCCCGGTGATGCTCACCACCACCAGCCATGTGCTCTCGTTCCTCGTACCGCCCGGGTCCGCGGCGCAGTGGAAGGCGTGGCTGGCGGGGACGGCGCACGTCCGCCGCCGCACGGTGGCCGCGGCCGGACCGGGCCGGATCCTGCGCTGCCCCCGGCCCGGCTGTGTCCGGCAGGGCCATGTCTGGCTGATCCGTCCCGGCGGCGGCCTCACCGACAGCCACATCCTGCGCGCCGCCCTGGAAGAGGCCACCGAGCGCCCCGGCCTCCCGGACGCGCTGTTCCGTTAGGGCGTATCGGGCCCCTGGGCCCAGTCGGCGCGGTGGGCGTCGGCGGAAGGCGCGGAAGGAGCGGGGAGCGCGGCCCGTGACGCGCTCGACGGTGTCGGTCGTACGGTCCTCCGCGCCGTTCCGGATGTCCTCGTCGAGCCCGGCGAGCACCGCGGCGAACTCCTTCGGAATGCCGGCCGCGGCCAGCCGTGCGCTGGACGCCTCGGTGTCGACGGCGATATGGCGGACCGGTCGGCCCAGGACCTCGGTGACGATGCGCGCCACGTCGGCGTAGCCGAGCGCCTCGGGCCCGGTGATGAGGTGCTCGGTGTTGTGCGGCCGGTCGTCCAGCAGTGCCCGGGCGGCGACGGCGGCGATGTCCTCCGCGTCGATGAAGCCGACCCTGCCGTCCCCGGTGGCCGTGACGATCTCGCCGGTCGCCCGGATGCCATGGGCCACCGGATGGTCGGCGGTGAAGTTCTGCATGAACCACGACGGTTGCCCGGCAGCCTGTCCGATGACGAGGACCCGGGCGCTGCCGTCGAGTCGGCGCGGTGGAAGACCGGCCCCCACGGGTGGCGTAAGGCTCCTGCGCGTAACCGGGGTCGAAGTCGTGCACGGGTTCCTCCTGCCTGCGGGCGTCTCCTCATATGGGTCCGGAGAACAGGGCATGGCGGAACAAGTCACCTCATCATCGCTTAGTGGGGCGGCGGTCGCTCGTGGGCTTCCGCGCCCCAGGGGGCGAGGTGAAGGGACGCGCCATGCCACCTCCGGTGGTTCGCGAGGAAGCACCGCGCTTCGCGCTGCGGGGCCGGATCGTCACCATGGACCCGCATCACACCGTGCTCGACGACGGTGTGCTCTACATCAGCCACGGCGTCATCGACGCGGTGCGCCCCTCCGGCGCGCCCCGGCCCCCGGGCCATGAGGACACCGAGCCCATTGACACGGGTGGCACCCTCTATCCGGGGCTGATCGAGCTGCACAACCATCTGCCCTACGACGTGCTTCCGCTGTGGCGGGTGCCCCGGCGCTACGGCAACCGCTCCCAGTGGGGCGGCCGGGTCAGCCCCGACTACCGCAGGCTGGTCACCGGGCCGATGACCGTGCTCGGCGAGGATCCCTCCCTGATGCCCGCCGTGGTGCGCTATGTGGAGGCCAGGGCCCTGATCAACGGCACCACCACCAGCCAGGGCATCGCGCTGTTCAGCAACGCCGGCTCCCGGCGGATGTACCGCGGCATCGTCCGTAACGTCGAGGTCACCGACCTGATGGCGAAGCTCACCCCCGACCCGGCCACCCTGGAGCCGCTCGCCGAGGGTGCGCCCGCGCGGCGCGGCGTCCAGCTGCACCAGACGTCCGCCGACCCGATCGTCGCGGGCCTGACCCTCGCCGAGGGCACAGGCCGGCTCACCCGCGCTCTGGCGGATCTGCCCGCCCGCGCTCTGGCGGATCTGCCCGCCCGCGCCAGGCGGGCGGCCGAGCGGCCACCGGCCCGGGAGGAGGGCCCCGGATGGCGACTGGCCCTCGATGAGATCCGGCCGAACGGCACCGGGCCGCGCCCCCGCCTGCCGCTGCGGGGGGCGGCCCGGCCTGGGCCCGGCGGTCCCGAGCTCGCCCCGCGCGACGGGCGGCCGCCCGCCGCGCTCACCGCGCTCGTCCTCGACGCCCTGACGGCCGGCGCCGACCCCGATTTCCTGGAGAGCCTGGCCGTCGAGCCCAACCCTCCCCCGGATTACGGAGCCGGTCTTTCCGCCCTCCTGACCTGAGCACATGACCTGAGCACACCCGACACGCACCCAAGGAGCCACCATGGCCATCGGCCTCTCCGTCCACATCGGACTCAACCAGGTCGACCCCGCGGCATACGACGGCTGGAGCGGTGAGCTGAACGCCTGTGAGCAGGACGCCACGGACATGGCCCGGCTCGCCGACACCGCGGGCTTCGATGTCATCGATCCGCTGCTGACCTCCGCCGCCACCGCCGAACGGGTCACCTCCGCCCTGGAGGCCGCGGCCGGGCGGCTGGCCGAGGGCGACCTCCTCTTCCTCACTTACTCGGGCCACGGCGGCCAGGTGCCCGACCTCAACCATGACGAGCCCGGCGACCGTCGGGACGAGACCTGGGTGCTCCACGACCGGCAGCTGGTCGACGACGAACTCTTCGAGCTGTTCGGGAAGTTCGCCAAGGGTGTACGGATCTGGATGCTCTCCGACAGCTGCCACAGCGGCACCGTGGCCCGACAGCTGCCCGAGCTCCTCAGCGCCCGCGAGCTCGACAGGCGCTTCAACACCGACGACCCCCGCGAGGTCGCCAAGAAGATCCGGGCCATGCCTCATCCGGTGCAGTCCGCCGTCTACCAGCGCGACCGCGACTTCTACGACCGCATCCAGAAGAGCCGCAGCGCCAAGGACCTCGCCAGGATCGACGCCAGTGTGCTGCAGATCTCCGGTTGCCAGGACAATCAGACCTCCTCGGACGGTATCGTCAACGGCCTGTTCACCGGCACCCTGATGGAGGTCTGGCGCGGTGGCGCCTTCGCGGGCAGTTACCGCGGACTGCACCGGGAGATCGTCAAGAAGATGCCCCCGGACCAGACCCCCAACCTGTTCCAGGCCGGTGCGGCGAACTCCGCCTTCGCCCGGCAGCGGCCGTTCACCATCTGACCGTGCCGACGTACCCCACTGGTGTGCGGCGGCCCGCCGGACGAGGTATCACAGAAGAAGGGCACGGCGAGCCGGTGAGGTGCCGGTATGACGACGCATGACCGTCTTGACCAGGGCGGCGAGGCGGGCATGAGCGGCCTGACCGCCGCCCCGGGAGGCGTGCTCGACCTCTTGCGGGTCGCCGCCGTGGTGCTGGACGGCGACGGGCGTATCGCCCTGTGGAGCCCCGAGGCGGAACACCTGTTCGGATACCGTGCGGCTGAGGCCCTGGGGCGCCGCGCGGACCGGCTGCTGGTCCACCCGGCCGACCGGCGGTCGGCCGTGGACCTCTTCGCCCGGGTGCGGACCGGCGACACCTGGGCGGGGGTCTTCCCGGTCCGGCACAGGGACGGCTCCACCCTCCAGGTGGAGTTCCGCACCATGGGCCTGCGCGATGTGCACGGCGAGGTGTACGCGCTCGGGCTCGCCGCCGACGAGGGGACCGTACGGCGGTTGGAGACCGACCTGGCCGTATCGGGCTTCCTGGTCAAACAGTCGCCCGTGGGCCTCGCGGTGTTCGACACCGAGCTGCGCTGGGTGCGCGCCAACCCCTCCCTGCAGCAGATGAACGGCGTGACCGAGCCCCTGGTGCGCGGCCGTCGGATCGCCGAGGTGCTCCCGGGGCTGGACACCGAGGCCATCGAGGGCGCGATGCGGCATGTGCTGGAGTCCGGGGAGCCGCTGCTGGACCAGCAGGGCATCGGCCGGACCCCCGCCGACCCCGACCACGATCACGCCTGGTCGGAGTCGTACTACCGGCTGGAGGACCCCAGCGGCCGGGTCCTGGGCATCGCCGTCTCGGTCATCGATGTGTCCAAGCGCCACCGGGCGACCAGCGAGATCGCCGAGGCGCGGGAGCGGCTGGCCGTCATCGCCGACGCGGGCGTCCGCATCGGCACCACCTTGGACCTGCGCCAGACCGCCCAGGAACTCGCCGATGTGACCGTGCCCCGGCTCGCCGACCTCGCGGCCGTCGATGTGCTCGACGCCGTGGTGCACCGCGAGGCCATGCCCCGGGTGCGCACCGACGGCTCGGCCCGCTTCCGGGCGCTGGCCGTCGCCGCGGGCTATCCCACCGAGGCCGTCCACGCCGCCGACCCGGTCGGTGAGATCGCCCGCTATGACCCCACCCGCATGATCACCCAGTGTGTACGCGACGCCCAGCCGATCTTCGTGCCGTACGTCACCGAACAGGACGTACGCCGCATAGCCCGGGACGAGGCCGCCGCCGAAATGCTGCTGCGCGAGGGTGTCCACTCGTATCTCGCCGCCCCGCTGATCGCCCGCGGCAGTGTGCTCGGCACCCTCAGCCTGCACCGCACCGTCAACCCCAAGCCCTTCGACGAACAGGACCTCACCCTCGCCTGCGAACTCGCCATCAGGGCCGCCCTGTGCATCGACAACGCCCGGCTGTACGGGCGTGAGCGCGACGCCGCGCTCACCCTTCAGCGCAGCCTGCTCTCCCAGCAGCCGCGCGACCTCGACGGTCTGGAGATCGCCTCCCGCTATCTGCCCGCGGTCAGCGCCGCCGGCGGCGACTGGTTCGATGTGCTGCCCCTCCAGGACGGCAAGGTGGGGCTCGTGGTCGGGGACGTCATGGGCAAGGGCATCCACGCCGCCGCGATCATGGGCCAACTGCGCACCGCCACCCGGGCCTTCTCCCAGCTCGACATGCGCCCCGTCGAGCTGCTGGGCCACCTCGACGAGATCACCCGCACCCTGGGCGAGTCGATCGCCACCTGTCTCTACGCCGTCTGCGATCCGCACACCGGACACTGCGAACTGTCCACCGCCGGCCATCTGCCCCCCGTCCTGGCGCACCCCGGCGGCGACGCCGAGCTCATCGACATCCCCACCGGCGCGCCGCTCGGCGTTGGTGGCGTCCCCTTCTCGGCGGTGCACTGCGAACTGTCCGAGGGGGCGGTGCTGGCCCTGTTCACCGACGGCCTGGTGGAGAAGCGCCATCAGTCCCTCGACGTCGGTCTGCACACCCTGGTCCAGCTGCTGCGCCGCCATCACGGCTCGCTGGAGCGGATCTGCGACCAGGTGCTCGCCGCGCTGCACGGGGCGCCCGACGACGATGTGGCCCTGCTGCTGGCCCGGCTGCGGCGACCCTCGCCGTCCGGTGGCGTGGCCGCCGTGGGTGGTTAATGCTGAAAATGGCCGGAAAGCCAGAAGTCCGCGCAATGCTGCCGATGAGACGACCTTCCCGATGCACCAGCTCGCCCGCCGTTCCACCGTGCTGATCGCCCTGGTGACCGTCGCCCTGGGCCCGACGGCGTCCCTCACGGGAGCCGCGGAGCCGCACCCGAAACCCACCCCGAAGGTGGCCGTCATCGGCACCGGCGGCACCATCGCGGGCGTCAGCAAGAGCAAGGTGTCCTTCGACGACTACGAGGCGGGGAAGCTGCCGGTGTCCCGGCTGGTGCGCGACCTGAGACCCGATGTGGACCGGATCGCCGCCGTCACCACCCAGCAGTTCGGCAACAAGGACTCCAACAACTACTCGATCCCCGAGTACCGCCGGCTGACCGCCACGGTCGACCACGCCCTGAAGTACAACGACGGGGTCGTGGTCACCACCGGTACGGACACCATGGAGGAGTTCGCCTACTGGCTGGACCTGACCGTCCGCAGCGACAAGCCGGTCGTCCTCACCGGCGCGATGCGCCCCTGGACGGTGATCGGCTCCGACGCCCCGGCCAATCTCTACAACGCGATCCACCTCGCCGCCAGCGGACGGACCACCTGCTTCGGCACCGTGGTGATGCTCAACGACGAGATCCATGCCGCCCGTGAGGTGCGCAAGACCGACGCGCTCCGGCTGAACGCCTTCAGCAGTGGCAGCAGCGGTGAGCTCGGCGTCATCGACCAGAACCACATCCGCGTCAACCGCGCGCCCGCCCGGGCCGAGCAGTGCGGCAAGAGCGGCTGGAAGACCCCGTTCGACCTGGGCAGG
Source organism: Streptomyces sp. NPDC005393 (assembly GCF_040606675.1). Lineage (NCBI taxonomy): Bacteria > Bacillati > Actinomycetota > Actinomycetes > Kitasatosporales > Streptomycetaceae > Streptomyces > Streptomyces sp. NPDC005393. The sequence continues at coordinate 75,611 of NZ_JBEXFG010000035.1, forward strand.
ATCGCCCGGCGGCCACTGCCGAAGGTCGAGATCGCCTACAGCTATCAGGGCGCGGGGCCCGAGGCCATCAAGGCGTTCGCCGACGCCGGAGCGGCCGGCGTCGTCACCGCGGGCACCGGGGCGGGCGGCATCTCCCCGGCCATGACCGAGGCGCGCGACGACGCGGTCAAGAACGGTGTGCTCTTCGCCTCCGCGTCCCGCACCGGTTCGGGTGCCGTCTACGACCCCCATGTCCGCGGTGTCATCGGCGCCGAGGATCTCACCCCGCAGAAGGCCCGCCTCCTGCTCCTGCTCTCGCTCGCCACCACGCACAACGAGCACCGGATCCAAAAGTGGTTCGACACCCTGGGCACGGCCCAGTTCCGGCCCCCCGGTAGCTAGCCAGAACCCTCGGGAGCGGACCGGACGGTACCCCGGAACGTGGTGCGGTAGGCGCTCGGGGAGACGCCGAGGGCTGTGTGCAGATGCTGCCGCAGAGAGGCCGCCGTACCGAAGCCCGCGTCCGCCGCCACCCGGTCCACCGGCAGATCGGTCTCCTCCAGCAGCTGCCGGGCGCGTTCGACGCGTCGCTGGGTCAGCCACCGCACCGGGGTCATTCCGACCTCCTCCCGGAACCGGCGGGAGAAGGTCCGTACGCTCATCGACTCCCGCTCGGCCAGCTCCCGCAGGCTCAGCGGACGGCCCAGCCGGGTCAGCGCCCAGGCGCGGGCCGCGCCGGTGGACGCGCCGCGCTGCTCAGGGACCGGCCGCCGGATGAACTGCGCCTGGCCGCCCTCGCGGTGCGGGGCCACGACCGCCCCGCGGGCGACCTCGCCCGCCACCGCCGAGCCGTGGTCGCGCCGGATCATATGCAGCAGGAGATCGATACCGGAGGCGTCCCCGGCCGAGGTCAGCACCTCGCCCTCGTCCGCGTAGAGGACGTCCGGGTCGAGCTCCACGGCCGGGAACAGCTCGCGGAACCGGTCGGCGGCCTGCCAGTGCGTCGTCGCCCGGCGGCCGTCGAGCAGCCCGGCGGCCGCCAGGACGAAGGCGCCCGTGCAGATCGAGGCGATGCGGGTGCCGGGGCGGATCCGGGCGAAGGCGTCGGTGAGGTGGGCGCCGAGGCGGCCGTCGGTCTGCGGCTCGTCCGCCTCATTGGCGGCCGGGACGAGCACGGTGCCGGCCTCGCGCAGGGCGTCCGGGCCGTGGGCGACGTTCATGCTGACGTCGGCGTCCGTCCGCACCTCACCGGGGACCAGCGCGCAGGTCACCACCTCGTACAGCGGCTCGCCCGCCGCCGATACGGCCCGGCCGAACAGCCGGTGCACCATCCCCAGCTCGAACGGCAGCAGCCCGTGCCGGACGAGCACCGCGACCCGATGGCGATCGGCGGACGAGAAGACGGGCATGGCGCGAGTCTTGCACACCCCCTCGATCCGGCTATCACGGCTTGGCGCGGCTCGGCTGCACCCGCTTCGGCTCGCCCTTCATCTTCGGATGCTCCGGAGGATAGGGGAGGTCGCCCAGCCCGTGCTCCCGCTCGTCCCGGTCCGCCAGCTCCAGCGCCGCCTCCAGCCGGTAGGCGTGCTCCTCCATGTCCGCGTGCACATCGCCCAGATCGCGGTAGCGCACCGGCATGGTCACCAGGTCGAAGTCGCGCGGCCGGGCGTCAGGCACCTCCTCCCAGCGCAGCGGTGCGGACACTGGGGCGTGCGGCTGGGGGCGTACGGAGTAGGCGCTGGCGATGGTGCGGTCGCGGGCGGTCTGGTTGTAGTCCACGAAGATCTTCTTGCCGCGCTCCTCCTTCCACCACGCGGTCGTGACCCGCTCCGGAGCCCGCCGCTCCAGCTCCCGCGCGATGGCGATCGCGGACCGCCGTACCTGCGTAAAGGTCCACTGCGGCTCGATCGGGACGAAGACGTGCAGCCCCCGGCCGCCCGAGGTCTTCGGCCAGCCGCGCAGCCCCAGCTCGTCCAGCACCTCGCGCAGCTCCCCGGCGGCGCGCACCGCGTCCGGGTAGTCCGTGCCCGGCTGCGGATCGAGGTCGATGCGCAGCTCATCGGGGTGCTCGGTGTCCCCGCACCGTACGGGCCAGGGGTGGAAGGTCAGACACCCCAGGTTCGCCGCCCACACCACGGCCGCCGGCTCGGTGGGACACATCTCGTCCGCGTGCCGGCCGCTGGGGAAGGAGATACGGCCGGTCGGGATCCAGTCGGGGAGGTTCTTCGGCGCCCGCTTCTGGAAGAAGGACTCCCCCTCTACGCCGTCCGGGTAGCGCTCCAGCGTCGTCGGCCGGTTGCGCAGCGCCCGCAGCGCGCCGTCGCCGACGGCCAGGTAGTAGCGGGCGACGTCGAGCTTGGTGAACCCGCGCTGCGGAAAGTACACCTTCTCGGGGTTGGTCAGCCGCACCGTGCGCTCACCGACTGTCAGCTCCACCGCTTCTCCCATACCGCCACGCTAGGCCTGCCCGCCCAAGGTCACCTCCCGGCGGGCGCGCGGGCCGCGACCGGCGGACAATCGGACCTCATGGACCTTCCCGTGATGCCCCCCGTGGCGCCCATGCTGGCCAAGTCCGCGGCCGCGATCCCGCCCGGAATGCGCTACGAGGCCAAATGGGACGGCTTCAGGGCCATCGTCTTCCGCGACGGGGACGAGATCGAGATCGGCAGCCGCTCGGGAAAGCCGCTCACCCGCTACTTCCCCGAACTGGCCGACGCGCTCCTCGCCAACCTCCCGCGCCGCTGCGTCGTGGACGGCGAGATCGTCATCGTGCGCGACGGACGCCTCGACTTCGACGCCCTTCTGGAGCGCATCCACCCCGCCGAGTCCCGGGTCCGGCTGCTGGCCGAGAAGACCCCGGCGAGCTTCGTCGCCTTCGACCTGCTCGCCCTGGGCGACGCCTCGCTCATGGACACCCCGCTGCGCGAGCGCCGGGACGCGCTGACCGAGGCGCTGCGCGACGCCGCCGACCCGGTGTTCACCGCCCCCTGGACCGACGATCTCGACGTGGCCCGGCAGTGGTTCGAGCACTTCGAGGGGGCAGGGCTCGACGGCGTCGTCGCCAAGCGCCACGACCTCGGCTACCGGCCCGGCGAGCGGGTCATGATCAAGGTCAAGCACGAACGCACCGCCGACTGTGTGGTGGCCGGAATGCGGTACCACAAGTCCGGCCCCGTCGTCGGCTCCCTGCTGCTCGGCCTCTACGACGACACCGGGCGCCTCCAGCACGTCGGCGTGTGTGCCGCCTTCTCGATGCGCCGCCGCAAGGAGCTGATGGCCGAGCTGGAGCCGCTGCACATGCCCACGGTGGAGGGCCACCCCTGGGCCGACTGGGCGCGGGAGGAGGCGCATGCCCAGGGCCGGATGCCGGGCGCGCCGAGCCGCTGGACCGGCGTCAAGGACCTGTCGTGGGTGCCGCTGCGCCCGGAGCGGGTGTGCGAGGTGGCGTACGACCATATGCAGGGCGACCGCTTCCGGCACACGGCCCGGTTCCGGCGCTGGCGGCCCGACCGCGAGCCGCGGGAGTGCACCTACGCGCAGCTGGAGGAGCCGGTCTGCTACGACCTGCGGGAGGTGCTGGGCTCCTAGCGGAGGTCACCGCTTGGCGTTACGGGCCGGGCGGTTGAACGCGCGGACGAACCAGTCGCGCGCCGCCTCGGCAGCCTGCTCCAGGGTCCCGGGCTCCTCGAAGAGATGGCTCGCCCCGGGCACTACGTAGATCTCGTGCGGGGCGGCGAGCATGGCGGCCGCCTGCTCGTTCAGCCGCAGCACCTCGTGGTCGTCCCCGCCCACGATCAACAGCACCGGGGCCCTCACCCGGCTCAGCGCCCCGCCCGCGAGGTCGGGGCGGCCGCCGCGGGAGACCACGGCGCCTACCCGCTCGGGCCGCTCCGCCGCCGCCGTCAGGGCGGCCGCCGCGCCCGTACTGGCGCCGAACAGGCCGACCGGCAGCCCGGAGGTGGCCGGATGTCCGGCGAGCCAGTCGACCGCCCCCACCAGCCGTCGGCTGAGCAGCGGAATGTCGAAGCGATGCTCTGCGGTGATCGCGTCCACCCGCTCCTCGGCCTCGGTGAGCAGATCGAACAGCAGGGTGGCGAGGCCCGCCTCCTGGAGCGCCCGGGCCACCGCGCGGTTGCGCGGGCTGTGCCGGGAGCTGCCGCTGCCGTGCGCGAAGGCCACCACGCCGATGGCCGGTTCGGGAAGGGCCAGATCGCCCACGAGCATGGCGTCGTCCGCGGCGATACGGGCGGTCTCGGAGCGCATCGGCCACCTCCTGCCGGGGGGTTGGGAGCTTATGCGTAGGCCAGCAGGCCTTGGCGCAGCTCGCTGTAGAGCCGGGAGAGCCTGCGGGATATGTGCATCTGCGAGAAGCCGAGGATCTCGCCGATCTGACTCTGCGAGAGGCCGGCGAAGAACCGCAGATACAGGACGTAGCGGTCCTGCTCGGAGAGATCCGCGATCAGTACCCGCAGCGCCTCCCGGTTGACGACGCGTTCGATCGCGGCGTCGTCCGAGCCCACCGTCTCCGCGAGCAGCCGCTCCTCGGCGCCCTGGACCGCGGCGTTGAGGGACAGCGGGGTGCAGGAGGCGCTGGCCTCCAGACCGGCCTTCACATCCTCCTGGGGCATACCGGTGCGGACACAGATCTCTTTGACGGTGGGGGTACGGCCGCCCAGCTCCTGCTCCAGCGCGTCGCGGGCGGAACGGGTGCGGGAGCGGACCTCCTGGATGTTGCGGGGGATGTGCAGCGTCCACAGATAGTCGCGGAAGTGGCGCTTGAGCTCACCGGTGATGACGGGGATCGCATAGGAGGGGAAGGCATGGCCGAGGTCCGGGTCATAGCGGTCGACAGCCTTCACCAGGGCCAGCGAGGCGACCTGAGTGAGGTCCTCCATATTCTCGCCCTTGTTGCGGAAGCGCAGCGCGAGGCGTTTCGCGACGGGCAGCCAGGCGCAGATGATCGCCTCGCGGAGCGCGTCGCGTTCGGGCCCCGACGGGAGCCGGGACAGACGCAGGAAGGCACCGCCGGTGTCGGGAGTGTCGTCATGGCGTCGTCGGCGAGTCGCGGTTGCTGACATGATCACTCGCCTCCGTGGTCCGATGTCACGGCGGTCGCCACCAGACTCGCATGATCCTTAATGGCTCGCAATTCGACCGAATTGGTGGTGCTTCATCCCTCTTTGGTGGGCATGGGGCCGTCGGCCGGTTGGAGAGCCCGGCCGGGGGTACTCACGGAGGATGGACACCACCCTTCAGCTCGCCCAGCAACCCGAGGCCGACGCGTTGCTGGAGCGCAGCCCGCTGGCCCTCATGATCGGGATGCTGCTGGATCAGCAGGTGCCCATGGAGTGGGCGTTCTCCGGCCCGTACACCATCGCTCAGCGCATGGGCACGGACGATCTGGACGCCCATGAGATCGCCGCGTACGACCCCGAGCGGTTCGCGGCGCTGCTCTCGGAGAAGCCGGCCGTGCACCGCTACCCCGGCTCGATGGCCAAGCGGATCCAGCAGCTGTGCCAGTACCTGGTCGAGCACTACGACGGTGACCCGACCAACCTGTGGCGCGACGTCGAGACCGGCGAGGAACTGCTCCGGCGGCTGAACGCGCTGCCCGGGTTCGGCAAGCAGAAGGCGCAGATCTTTCTCGCACTGCTCGGCAAACGGCTGGGGGTCAGGCGCAAGGGCTGGCGCGAGGCCGCCGGCGTCTACGGAGAGGAGGGCGCGTACCGCTCGGTGGCCGATATCACCGGGCCCGAGTCGCTGGCCAAGGTCCGCGCCCATAAGCAGCAGATGAAGCGGCAGGCCAAGGGCGCCGCCGGGGGGTGAGCGCGGGGCGCTTCCCGGAGCCGCCCGGTCTCGGAGCCGCGCTCAGGGGCCGCGCTCGGAGCCGCGCGGTCTCAGGCGCCGTGCAGCGCTCCGCGCAGGGTGTCCACGGCCATGGTGAGCGCGGCCCGCGCCGCATGGGTGTCGCGGAGCGCGTCGAGCATGACGAAGTCATGGATGATGCCCTGCATCCGCATCGCGGTGACCGGGACGCCGGCCTCGCGGAGCTTGTTCGCGTACGCCTCGCCCTCGTCGCGCAGCACATCTGCCTCTCCGGTGATCACGAGAGCCGGCGGCAGCCCGGCGAGCTGCTCGTGGGTGGCGCGCAGCGGTGAGGCGGTGATCTCGGCGCGCTGCGCGGGATCGGTGGTGTACTGGTCCCAGAACCACTTCATCCCCTCGCGGGTGAGGAAGTAGCCCTCCGCGAACTGCTCGTACGAACCGGTGTCGAAGCCGGCGTCGGTGACGGGGTAGAAGAGCACCTGCTGGACCAGGGACAGATCGCCGCGCTCCTTGGCCAGCAGGGTGAGGGCGGTGGCCATGTTGCCACCCACCGAGTCCCCGGCCACCGCGATCCGGGAAGGGTCGAGCCCCGCCCCCTCGCCATGGGCCACGATCCACTGCCCGACCGCGTAGCTCTGCTCCAGGGCCACCGGATAGCGGGCCTCGGGCGAGAGGTCGTATTCCGGGAAGACGACGGCGGCGCCGGTGGCGACGGCCAGCTCCCGGACCAGCCGGTCATGGGTGTGGGCGTTGCCGAACACCCACCCCGCGCCATGAATGTAGAGGATCACCGGGAGGGTGCCGGCGGCCCCCGGCGGGCGGATGATCCGTGCCTTGACCCCGCCGGCCGGGATTCCGGTGACGCTGATCCACTCCTCGTCCACCTCCGGCTTGGGGATCTCGCCGGACTGCACCTCGTCGACCGTACGGCGGCCCTCGGCGGGCGACATCTGGTACAGGTAGGGCGGCTTCGCGGTGGACTCGGCGAACGCCGCCGCGGCGGGCTCGAGGACGGGCCGGGCGGTCGCGCTGCTGCGGAACATCTGCTTCTCCTCTGCCTCTCCTCGGGGTGCGACGGCTGCGGCACCGCCGCTCCTCCGCGCCGGTCGGCCGCTCAGACCGCGACGCGGCGCTCGTCGGCGGTGATGGGCAGTTCATTGATGCCGGCGTACCGCCTGCGCATCAGGCCCCTCTCGTCGAACTCCCAGTTCTCATTGCCATAGGCGCGGAACCACTGCCCCTCGGTGTCGTGGTACTCGTACTCGAAGCGGACAGCGATCCGGTCGCCGGTGTAGGCCCACAGCTCCTTGAGCAGCCGATAGCCCAGCTCGCGCTCCCATTTGCCGGTCAGGAATCCGACGATCTCATCCCGGCCGTCCAGGAACACATCCCGATTACGCCACTCGGAGTCCTCGGCGTACGCGAGGGCGACCCGGGCGGGGTCCTTGCTGTTCCACGCGTCCTCGGCGAGCTGGACCTTGAGGCGGGCGGTCTCCTCCGTGAACGGCGGCAACAGGGGGCTTCGACTCGGTTATGGCAGAGCTCCTCCACAGCCGAGAACGATGGTTCTCACGCAAGCGCACAGAGAACGGCGCCGCTGCGTATAACCGATCCGCCGGGCGGCGGTGTCGATCGCGCTGCGGCCGTTCATGGTCGGGCCGACGCGGAGGCCGACATGGGAGCCGGAGACCG
>NZ_JBEXFG010000036.1:0-72910 GCF_040606675.1 Streptomyces sp. NPDC005393
CTCCCAGACGATCATTCTGCGTAGAGAACAGAAATGATCACCCAGGACCACGGGCGTCCTGCGTCCAGGGCCACCAACAGCCCTACCCATCACGCACAGTGACTGCCAGTCAGTACACGCAAAGGGCACACCGCTCAACTTCGAAGACCCCACAAACTGACCGGGGGCGGGGCGGTCGGGGCCAGTGCCCGCACCGGGCTATAGCCCTCCAGCCTCAGAGGCCAGAAGTCAGTTTGATCGAGTTGTACGGTGTCAGGTCCACGTCGTAGTAGTACGTGGGGGGGATGTAGTGGGGGCAGCTGTTTCCGTAGCTGTCCGTGCAGAGCCACATGATGGCGCTACCAGTCTGGTTGTTGAACACCCTGTGTGTTCCGTACTCGTTGTAGAGCTTGTACGTCCCGTAGTTGTAGTACGTGTGCTCCGGGGTGGTCCACGCTGTCGTGGGATAAATGCAGGCGTAGCCGGTCGAGCATCCGAAGAGCGCCGCCTGCGCCGGTCCTGCCGTGGCGGCCGCCTGCGCCGGTCCTGCCGTGGCGGCCACCAGCCCGGTCGGGACGGCAAGCGCCGCCACCGCCAGTGCTGCCAGCCTCGCCCGTTGTATTGCTCGCATGTCTGATCCCCTCCCCTTACCCCGCGGCTCTTTGCCGTGGGCACACGTCATGTAAGAGCGACCGAAGCGCTGGAAGGTTGCGTTCCTCTTATTTCGATCTTACCGGTCACGCCCCGTAGTCCCAGATCAAGGTCCGTGTCGGCCATGTCGCCTCGTGTCGCTCTCCGTCCGCCGTGGGGCGATCAAATGGCGGCGAGGCCCAGCCGCGTCGCACCACGCTTACCGGACACGAGCGCCTGCTCGTCCTTCAGCAGCGTCCAGTGACACGCAGAACCTCCCCGTCGTCTCCCTGACGGATCACGCCGAGGAGACGCTCGGCGCGCTGATCAGCCGCATGCTGGACTTCGCCCCCAGCATCTCGGCCGTGCGCCGCGTGGCCCAGCAGAAGGGCCTCAGGCTGATCCGCGAGTCAGACGGAGACCAGCAGACCACCCAGCTCACGGAGGCTTCCGTGCAGCACACGCTCGGCGCGGTGGTGAGCGAGGTCGGGGCGCTCGACCGTGCCGAGCTGTACCTCAAGGTGGGTCGCAAGGTAGCCCGCATCGACGTCTGAGGCTGGGACCCAGCGCCGTCCCACCCCTGTGGGTCGGCGCCGTGCTATTTGGGGGGTCCCCAAAGTCGAGCGGGCGCGTAAGGCTCAGTTGGATCCGGCGTTCTACAGGTGGTCGCCGATTACATGGAATCGAGTCTCCATTCGAGCCAGAGCGGTTCACGGATGCCCAGGACACACAGAGAATGCATGTCGACCGCACAGCGGTGGTCATACGATCCAGAAGTCGGCGCGTTCTTCCAGACGCCGGTCGCCGAGGATGACAAGTTCGTTCAGCACGGTCGCCGGGAGAAGGTAGAGCCGAATCTGGTCCTCATCGCGGTCGATCAGTTTGCGCAGGGTGCCGCGCAGCTGCTGGACCGCCTTCTTCGTCGGCAGCGTGACTTCGAAGACGCTGTACTGGACGCGTGCGCCGTGCGCGGCCAGGGTGTCGGAGATTTCGCTGCGCCGGTCGTCGTCGGCGATGTCGTAGCTGATCAGGAGAGTGTAGGGCACGAGGTCACCGCCAACTGATGGGTATGTAGGCGGGGACGCGGTCAGCGATGACATCCGCGAGGTGGCGGGCCTGGACGGTCAGGGCGGTGCGGTAGGAGACGCGTCGGCCCGCGGTCGGATGGTTGGCCACGGTCAGCATGCGGCGCTCGTATGCCGCGAGGAACGTGTAGAGAGCCTCGCGGTCCATACGGCAGCCCTTGCCCTCGTCCTGCGTGGTGAAGCCGCTCGGGCTGAGCTTGCCGGACGTACACAGCCCGATGACCAGGTGATCCACGATCAGCGGGCGGAACTCTTCCATCAGATCGAGCGCGAGCGACGGGCGCCCGCGGCGCATCTCGTGGAGGAAGCCCACGCCGGGGTCGAGGCCCGCAAGTTCGACCGCGGCAGCGGCCTCGCGGGTCAGGAGTGTGTATCCGAAGGACAGCAGCGCGTTGACCGGGTCCGGAGGCGGGCGCCGACGCCGTTGGACGAAGGACCACGTAGGGCCGAGGATTTTACCCAAGGTGACGAAGTGGTCACGGGATGCCGCGCCTTCGACGCCCATGAGCGCCGCAGGGGACGTGGCCAGCAGCGCGTTCTTGCGGGCCTCGAGGAGTCGGGCTGCTGTGGGCTCGGTCGGCTCAAGGTGGCCGGCTCGTGCGGCGCGCAAGAGACACGTGCGCATGTTGGCGATCTTTCCTGCGACGAAGGCTGTCGCCAGGTCCAGCTTCGCCGCGTTCCTGTCGGCAAGACGGTGCTGAGCGTGGCGGAGTTCGACATCCGGCCCGTCCGGTCCGGTAAGGCGGCCGAGGAACTCCCCGTCCTCCTCGGTGAGGACGACCTCGATACCGTGCACCAGCGCCTTGCGGAGGAACGGAGTGGTCAGCATGGCAGGCGCGGCGCAGACCACCTGGTGGACACGGTTGAGCGGGCTGCGAGGAGTTGCTTGTCGCGGCGCATGACGCGGAGGCGGGAGCCCTTGGTACGCAGAGATGAGCCGGGCTCGGTGATGTAGACCGTCGACTCCAGCGGGGAGACGCGCGTAGGCGTGTGGGTGCCGGACCGGGATGTGGTGATCTTGCCCAGGAAGTCGACGCCCTCGTCAAAGCGCTCGATGCGGGACTTGCTGTCGTTGAGTTCAAGGTCAAGGCGCTTGAGGGCCTCTCTTGCCAGCTCCAGGACCTTTTCGCCTTCGGAGTGGGTCGCCACAGGGACGGCGAAGTCGTCGCTGTAGCGCAGGACTCGGTGACCCACGCGGAGCAAATCGCGGTCGAAGGCGTCGAGATACAGGTTCGTGAGGGATGGTGAGAGCGAACCGCCCTGATGCAAACCGCGCCCGGCCGGATGCGACGCGCCGCCGGACCGACGCCGTGACGATTGACGAGCCGGCCGATCAGGTGGCACAGCTCGGCGTCGGGGACGATCTCGCGTAACCGGGTCAACGCGGGCCAGCGGGGCACCTGCTCGAAGCAGTCCTTGATATCGGCACGGACGACCCACCGGGCACCCTCATCGCGCGCTGCGGCAAGATCGTGCAGGGCGTCAGCCACAGAGAGGCCCTTGCGGTAGGCGTAGCTCCAGGGGAGGAGAACGGCGTCGATGTGGTCATCGACCACCTCCATGAGGGCACGCTCAACGATGCGGTCCTCGACGGCGGGCACGGTAAGGAGGCGCTTGCCGCCTGACCGCTTGTCGATCTCCATCGCGTAGACGGGCGACGGCGTCCACGTGCCGGTACGAAGAGCCTGACTGAGCACCGCCAGACGGCCGAGCACGCCCTTGGCGTAGTCGGCGACCTGCTGGTTGACCTTGCCGTCTGCGAGGTCGTTCTCCTGCACCTCGCGCCACGCGGAGAGCAAGGCGGACTCGGAAGCGGCACGGTGGAGCAGTTCGGCCACGGGGCTCCCTTCGGGGTGAATAACAGAGTTATGCCTTGCGGGCCTTTCGTTCCTGCGGAACAGACCTTCGAGTTCCAAACCAACGGCTTCAGGTACGGTTTCTATGCCCTGCGGGCCTTTCGTTCCTGCGGAACAGCGCAACCGCGATTTCAAGAGCACCGCGAATCCGGTGCCGTTTCTATGCCCTGCGGGCCTTTCGTTCCTGCGGAACCTTCGACAACCGCATCGACGGCCTCAGCGACCGCATAGTTTCTATGCCCTGCGGGCCTTTCGTTCCTGCGGAACTCACTCTGCACTGAGCTGGCTGTCGCGGAGATGAAGTGTTTCTATGCCCTGCGGGCCTTTCGTTCCTGCGGAACGGACCCTGACAACAGGACGAACAGGAACAAGACCAGTTTCTATGCCCTGCGGGCCTTTCGTTCCTGCGGAACCTCGCCTACCACGTCTACGCGACGACCAACTCCGGCCGTTTCTATGCCCTGCGGGCCTTTCGTTCCTGCGGAACCCTTCGGCTCGGGCGAGGCCCGTGGCCTGCGATGATTGTGCCCGTTGCGCGGGACTGCTCGCCAGTAGCTTGTTTGATCTGTGGCGTGCGTCACAAGATCCGCTTCTGTGGCTGCGACCTGCGGGTTTGGCTCGCGCGAGAATCAGCCTCCGATGGCTCTTGACGGTGAGGGCGGTTACGGGTCCTTCGCGCCGCCTCTCCGTCCGTCTTCCGCGCGTGGTGCTGTGGCATGGTGATCGTCGTCCAGCCAAGGCCGTGGGTGGTCTGGGCGCCGGTGCCGGCGAGTTCGGCGAAGTGGGAGAGCGCCGTGAAGGCCGACGCCACTTCGGGGTGGACCGAGCGTGGCAGGGTGAAGGTCGCTTGGCCAAGGAAGCCGATGCGGTGGCCTTGGGCGATCTCGACGGGGGCGCTCTTCACGTCGTGGGCGGTGAGGAGGACCGTCTCCCGGAGTTCGGTGATCAGCGGGTTCGGCAGCGGGGTCTCGGCGTAGGCGTTCCAACGGCGGGCGAGGCTCGTGTAGAGGAGTTCGGCGTCCGGGAGGGGGATCCAGCGGCCGCTCCGTGTGAAGTGGGTGACGGACAGGAAGTCCATGGTCACGCGCTCGACAGGGGGGAGGGCGAGCAGGGTGGCGTAGGCGGCTCCCTCGGCGTTGATGTCCTCGATAGTGAAGAACTGGCCGCCGAAGCGGACCTGTTCGCCGACCCGTTTCTCCAGTGCCGGCACGGTTTGGTCGTCGAGCCAGCCCAGGGTGAGGAGCGCGTACCCGGGGGCCTGCGGGGCCTGGAGGAGGGGGGTGATCGAGAACGGTTTGGTCTGGCCGTGGTGGTCGGCGCCTGCGCCCTCCAGGAGGGCGCAGGCCAGGCCGTGCAGTTGGGCTGGGGTGATACGGGAGGGGCGGGTGCCGTCGTCCGGGCGGAGAAGGAGGTGCCAGCGTCGGGGCATCAGTGCTCCTCGTCGGGGCGGAGGGCGGCTCCGATCGCGAGCGCGCGGCAGCCGGTGATCTGGCCGTCGGCGTCACGGGTGACGTCGTGGGGGACGAGGAGGTCGGTGCGGTGAGGGAGGGCGTCGGCCACGAGACGGGAGACGATGTGCCAGGTGTTCGGGGACGGCCCGGGGAGGCCTGTGACGTCTGCGAAGCCGACGCGGACGAGAGGGACTGCCACCTCGCCGTCACCTGGTGCGCCGTCGCCCAGTGCCAGCGTTCCCGCCGCATGACGGATTTCGCGGCAGCGGGCCGGGACGGTTGCCGGCGGAAGGTCGCACAGTGGTGTGCCGTCCTGGTGGAGGAGTCTGATGGCATGCGGGGTGCGGTTCACGAGCCGCTGTGGCGCCTTCACGGCAGCTGTCCTGCGGGGGCGGCCGGAGGTGCGCCCGTGGGCGCGGCTGCGTTGAGGAGGCTGCTTTCGTGGCGGATGACGGTGACGTGGTCGTTCTTCATGAGCCAGCCGACGGCGATGGTGATCGGCAGGGGCGCGTTGATGAAGAGCTGTACTTCGATGTTTGTGTGGCCGGACTGCTCGGCCCAGGCCTGCTTGGCGGCGATGCAGCATCGGTAGGTGTAGTTCGCCACGGCTTCAAAGACTTCGGCGTCTTTCGTCTCTGGTAGCCGTGCCGAGGCCGCTTCCAGGACGGCGTGGGCGCCGCAGGGGTTTCCGCTTGCTTCGTGGTTGTCGGGGGTGAAGACGTAGCCGGTGTGGGTGGCATCGCTGGGGCGGCGCACGCGGCCTGTCTCGGCGACTCCGGTCGCGTCCGCGGTCATGGAGGGTGCGAAGGACAGCCGGACGATGAACGCGAGCCGGTGCTGGTGCTCGGCCGGACATTCAGGGTTGGCGACGAGAGTGGGGCCGCCCGTGCCGGGGGGTTGTTTGAGGTGGGCGGTGAGAAGGGGCTCCTGGTCGGAGGTGAGGGGGTCCCTGAGGTGGTTGCCGAGTGTCAGGCCGGGGACGACGGTCTGCTGATCGGTGCTGGAGAGGTGCATGACGGACAGGGAGGAGTAGGTGTCCCGGGCGAGCCGGCGCCCGAGGTGGAAGCCGTCGTACAAGTGGGCGAGCGGGTAGAGCGTGACGGAACCGTCGGCGCCGCTGGTCTTGATCTCTTCGACGCGGGCGTCGATGAGTTTCGCGAGGAGATCCATGCGCGCGTCCAGGGAGAGCTCCCGGCCCCCGGGGCGCAGTAGTTCCCGGTCGATGACGAGGGTGCTGCTGTGGTTCTTCTTCGATGCCTCGGTCAGGTCGGAGACCCGATTGCCCTGCGGGTTCGGGTAGAGGGAAAGGACGACTCCCACGCCTCGTTCGCGGACGAGTGCCCAGCCGAGGACGACGACCAGGAGCATCCCGAAGAAGACCAGGCCGTAGAACCAGGCCGAGTCCCACCACTTCTCCAGCAGGTTGGGGATGACACCCATGGCGATCGCTGATGCCCCGGCCACCAGAATGACGCCGACGGCCTCGCGGCTGCGCAGGAATCGCCAGAACTGGCGGTACCAGGCCTGCTGCATGACGAAGTCACTGCCCTCTCGATGAGATGTCGGGACGGGTCGGATCAGGTCGTGGCGCGTACGAACGTCACGGGAGTGGGGCCGGGAAGTTCCAGGAGTTCGAAGGACAGGGCGTGGGCGGCGTCGGGGAGCGGGCCGGCCTGTTTGTCGTCCGGGCCCCAGGGGGTTCCGCGGCGGACGTGGGCAGTGACCGGTTGGCCGTCGCCACTCTCGCCGGGGTGGAGTGCGGCGACCAGGGCGTGGTGGACGTCGATGCGGAGCCTGACGCATCGGTGCGTGTCCCATGCCCACAGGTGCGTCGTCTGCGGGACGTCCTGCGGGAGGTCGTCGGCTGGTGCGACGTGGAAGCCGTCGAGGTCCGACCAAGCGCACACCGTCCCCGTCAGCAGGGTCCGTGCCTCGGGCCACGGCATGCGTCCGTGGCGGTGCAGGCGGGCCGCGGTTGGGGTCGCCTCATAGCGAGGGCTGGGGGATGTTGCTGTCGTCATGCCGGGGCCTCCTCGGTGAGCGCGGCGTGGTGCAGTCGTAGCGTCTCGACGGCCCTCGTGCGTTCCCGCCCCAGCAGGTGGCCGGTGGCGGACAGGGCGGTGAGCGTGCCCTGGCCGCGGGTGGTACCGGCGCCGATGCCGAAACGGCCGGCGGCGAGGTCGTCAAGAGCGAGGAGAAGGGCGGCGCGGGCGAGCTCGGGGATGTCGCGGTCGTGGCGGATGCTGACGGTCACGGTGCCGTTCTCGATGGTCTCCTCGGTGTAGAGGGCCGCGTCGCGGGCGCCGCCGAAGACACGGTCCAGGGCGACGTGGTTGCGGATCCGCACGGTGCTCTCGCGGACCACGGTGTCGGCGAAGACGAGGCGGCCTCGGGCTCCGACGCTCGGCGGGGGTTCGGCGTCGGGCGGGGCCTGTTTGTGGGCGCCGGTGCGTTCCGTCCAGCCGAACGCCTCACAGAGCACGCAGTCTCCGCACGGGCCGGCGTTCTCGCCGACGGAGGAACAGGCGTTCAGGCCGACGGAGCGCAGGATGAACTCGCAACGGGCGCGCAGCACGCCCTTCCAGGTGCTGCCCGGCACGATCGGGAGGTTGTCGTGGTCGCGCAGGATGGCGGAGACCCCGGTCCGGTGGCCGGGGCGGTCGAGGACGTTGCCGCTGCCGATGTGGAGGGCGTCGGTGATACGGAACTGCAGCGGCTGTCCGAAGAGCTCGGGCAGGAGGCTTGGGACTGCGTCCTTCTCGTGGTCGTAGACGACGGTGGCGTGGTCGTCGACGAGTGCGGGACCGCCGGTCATGAGCCAGTGCCGCATGCCGTCGGCGGTGTCGAGGTCGATCGACCGTTTGAGGACGCGGGTGAGGAGGGCCTGTCCGTGGCCGGTCGTGCGCCCGCGGCCGACAACGGGCCGCCAGGTGGCGAGGAGGTCGACGAGTTCGTCGAGGAGCGGTGATTCGAGGCTCGGGGTGTCCAGGCGCAGCCAGAGCAGGATCTTCGTTTCCGGGGGCAGGAGTTCGCGGCTGTGGAGGGTCTTCGGCTGGGCTGCGGCCCGGTGCCGGTCGATCGCCGTTCGGCGCCGGATCTCCAGTTGCTGAGCGGGCTCGAGCGGCTGAGGGAGGTCCAGTCGTGTGCCGAGCAGGCGGATCGGAGAGGCGATAGCGACCGTCTCGGACGGCGGCGCGTCTGTGCCGTTGCCCGGGCGGACGTTGCCGAAGAGCGCTTCCTCGCGTCCTGTGCGATGTGCTTGTTGGCGCAGGGAGCCGGCGGGGGAGGTGCCGGGCAGGTAGGGGCGGTCCCACGCGTCGCGGGCCACGGGCAGGTCGGGGCGGAGGACGGAGCCGATGGTGAGGCTCTCGGGAGCCGTGACCGCTCCGGCGGTGGCCAGTTCCAGTTCGGCGCGCAGGATGTGCACCACGCTCATGACGACTGCTCCTCATCGGTGTTCAGGCGGTGCAGTGCGGCCAGGCGGGCCAGGGTGCGGTCCAGGGTGTCGGGCGTGGTGCGCAGCAGCAGGTCCTGGACGTCCCGTCGGAGTTCACCGGGCAGGTTGCGCAGTCGGGAGCGTTCGAGGAGGGCGTCGTGGGGCGGGTTGCCGGCGGCGCGTTCCTCGACGTAGGGGCGGAGCTGGTCGATGAACCAGGCGCTGTGGCCCGACCGGTACAGCATCCGCGCGTACGACTCCGCCGGATCCACGGCCTCATGCCCGGTCGGCGCCTCCTCCGTCACGGAGCCGCCGGGTGGGGCCCAGGCGCTGGTGGCGGTCTCGAGGGCGCCGAACCCCTCGTTGCGGCGCAGCCCGATCCCGCGCCCCGCGAGCGCCAGCAGGGCCTCGGGCGCGGGCGGTTTCTCGAAGGTGAGGAGCAGCACCGTCCCGGCGCTCACCGCCAGCTCGACGGGCTTGGGCAGGTTCGACGCGGCATGCCAGCCGCCGACCCGCTCCCGCCGGGCCCACACCCGCTCCACCCGCACGATGCGCGTGGCGAGCACGGAGGACAGTTCGGCGCCGAGTGCCTCGCCCAGCCGGTCGCGGTCGGCCAGGTCGAGAGGGAGACCGCTGGCGTCGGTGAGGATCGCCGGGGCGGTGAGTCTCAGCGCCACTCGCTCACCCGTCTCCGGAAGGCGCGGGGAGGCGGTGGCGGCGCTGTAGGTGACGCCGCCGCTCGTTCCGCGCCGACCACCCAGCCGCAGGCCCCGGCACCGGTTCAGCCAGCTTGCCGCCGCCTCGGGGAGATCGTCGGCGGTCGCGATGCGGCCGTGGAACTGCCGCTCGTCGCCGTTGCTGTCCTGGTGGGTGAGGGCCCGGCGGGTGAACAGGTCGCCTTCGGAGGCGACCTGCCGTTCGTCGTGGATCTCCAGATGGGTTCGCTGGACGACGAGACCGCCCGCGGCACCACCGAAGAACTCCACCTCCCCCCGCCCGGGGGTCAGTGGGCCTCCGCAACTTCCGCAGTACGGGAAGGAACTGTCGTCGAACGCATCGTCGGGGTGGATGCCTGCGCATCGCTGGTACTTGCAGCGCCGCACCGACAGCGGCACGATCTGCGACCCAGTGGCGAACAGCGGCCCGTAGACGGTCTCGGATTCGAAGAGGGCGACGAACTCCTGCCGCAGCTGCGGGGGGACCTTGTTCGGCAGTCCGTGGTCCCGGATCCACGCCGCGGCGAGCGCACCGCGCAGGACGGACCCGGGAATATGGTGCTGGGTCTGCACCGGCGCGGTGCCCGCGGGGCGGACACCGAGCGCGAGGGGCTGGTGTGCGGTCACCTGGACGTCAAGAAGCATGCTGCTGGCCCCAGTTCGCGGCGAGCGCACGGAAGCGGTCGACGAGGGCCGCGTCCACGACCGGATCGGCGGTCATGCACTCCACCCAGCCCAGCCCGCGCCGCCGGTCGGATCCGATGCTGTGCACCCCGGCTGCCGCGCACGCCAGGACGGCCAGGTGGTCGTCCTCGCTCAGCGGCGACTGCGGCAGCAGCGCGTGCCGCGTGACGTCGAACTCGGCGCTGCGGGCCCAGACCTCCTCGCCATACAGGAGGTGATCGCGCTTGGCCGCACCTGTCTTCGCGTCCAGGGACACACGGGCCCGCGTCCTCACCTGGGGCTCGTAGGGGAAACGGGCCGAGGACCAGGCCCACACGGTGGGCTTCCGGGGCCCGCCGAACACGTGCTCCACCAGGTCCGGCAGGCCGGGCAGGAGCCTTTCGGCGGAGTCCCGCATGAGGCCCTTCAGTGAGGACGCCGGCAGCAGCTCGCTTCGGTCGACGGCCGCGTCGATCCCCGGCCGGGGTACACCCGTGGCGACTCGGAACGGGCCATGGAACACCATCGTCACGCGCATGGCCACCACCTGGCGATGTTGAGGGCCGCACCGAGCCGGATCCTGGTGGGCGGCGGCGCCTCTTGCTGGTCGAAGGGGGAGAGGAAGGGCTGCACCGCTTCGAGATGGCCGACCCGGTGCGCGATCACGGCAGCGGTGATCTCACCATCGGAGCGCACCGCCTCCGTGAGACGGGCCCGATGGCTGGCGTGGACGGAGGCCAGTGCGGACAGCGCCCTCGCCTCGGGAGTGGGATCACCGGCGGGGGCGCGCAGGGTGGACAGGAGGAGCGGCTCGTGCCGGGGCGCCTCGGTGCCGTCGGCCGTGATGTCCAGCCACTGCACGGAGGCCGCCTTGCCACGCACGGCCCGCTTGGCCTCGCGCAGGCGCTGGCCGGCGGATTCCGCGAGCAGGTTCAGCGGATAACCGGAGTGGGCGAAGACGATGCCCGCCGACGCAGTCGGAGCCTCCAACGGCGGTTCCCCCTCCGAGCGTCCGGCGCGACGCCTGTTGAGCACCTCCAGGAGGTCGGCGGTCGCCGTACGGACGGCTTCGCCGAACTCGTGCAGGAAGGCGAGCGTGAAGGCCCATGCCTGGTCGGCGGGCAGGCTCACCAGCACATCGTCACCACCGACGACGTGCGGGACGACCACCACCTGGTCGCGTTCGTCCGTCAGGGGCAGGCTCACCGTCGCCTCTGTCAGCGCATCCCGTGTGGCCGCGGAGAGGGACTGGGAGATGCTCCTCTTCCAGTCCCTCATGCGGGGATCGTCACTGCCCTCCTGGGCGAGCGCCTTGAAGAACTCCCCGAAGGCGTTCCCGTCAATGGACACGGTTGCCAGGTGGTTGCGGCCCGACTCTGCGCGGCCCAGAGCGGCCAGCGCCGCGAAGTCCTCCGGGGCGGGGTGGGTCACCGGCAGGCTGTCAGCCAGCCGACCTTCCGGACTGCGCTCGTCACCCGCCGATCGACTGCGCGGCACGTTCCGCATCGAGCAGTCCGGGCACAGCCGCTGCTTCTTTCCGGTGACCGTCTCCCAGGTGGCCGCAGGGTCCATGTGGCACATCGCGCAGGGGACGGCGAGCGGGAACTCCGCGGGCGCCGGCAGGTCGAAGCGGACATCACCCGCCTCGGTCTTCGGATGGATCTCCTTGTCGTAGGCGTTGAGGTAGTACTCGCCCCGGCCCCAGACCGAGTGGAACTCCGCCCCCGGCAGTGCTGTGCGCAAATGCGCGAACACCCGGTCCTGCAGGCGCCCAACTTGCGCTTCGAGGTCTTCACCTGGGACCGGGGTGAAGCAGAGACTGACGACCCCGTCCGCCTCGCCGGCCTCGACGTTCACCTCCGCGAGGTTTCCGACCACCTTCTCGATGGCTCCGGGAGCGGTGGCGCGGGCGAGGCTGTCGCTGGCGGCGCGGTGCCCGCGTAGACCGGGCGTGCGCGTCAGATACGACTGGATCCGGATGGCGCCGAAGTCCACGTACACAGGGGTTTCGCCGGTGTGGGTCGCGGTCACTTCCCGCCCTTCCCCTTCTTCTGGGGGATCACCTTCATCGTCATATCCGAGCGCTGCGCCGCCGAGGACGGCAATTGCACGTAAGGATTCGTCCGCGAGCCGGACGTCTCCTTCCAGAACGTGAAGCTCGCCTTCAGCACCTCGGGATTGAGTGGTCGCTCCGGGTCGGGAATCGGCTGCGCCGGCGGATACCACACGCGGTCGGCCGGTGCCCAGTCCAGCCGTAGGACCTTCGTCAGCTGGCGCTTCCAGACGTCCCGCATGTCATCCCCCGCCGACTTGCGGAACGCCGCCACCGCCTTCTCGACGTGCAGGTCTGGCGCCTCGGCGCCCAGATAGCGACTCTCCGCGGAGTCCAGTTCCCGGATCCTCACCTCCGCGGTGCACGTGCCGAACCCGAGCGGTCGGCCACCGCCCAGAGCCCAGCCGTACCGGGGGCGCTCCTCGTCCTTCGGGTCGAAGTGGTGCAGAAGCAGACCCGGGTCCAGCGAGCACAGCAGCCCGCCCAGAGCGACCGCGTCGAGGTTCTCGAACCGGACCTCCGCGGTGAACTGCGCGCCCTCTGGCACCGACTGCGCCTTGGAGAGCAGCTTGTTCTCCGAACCGTACAGGTCGTGGAAATCCTCCCGGCTGCCGCCGCGCGCCCGGAAGTACGGCCGCTTGCCAGCATTCCCGGTGAGCCAGTAGTGCTTGCGGCCCCGCAACCGGCGCCCATCGCCGCTGTCCGCCTCCGAACCCCACTCCCGCAGCGCCTTGTCCGGGGCGGACGTGGCACTCTTCCCTTGCAGGCTGTTGTCCCGGGTCAGGTAGAACTGCCCCGCACCCGGCTTCGGAGCGCCCAGCGGCGGCAGGAACTCCTCCTCCAGCTCATAGGCCTCGGCCGGTACGGCGTCACCGAAGCGCAGGTGTCCCCGGTACGCCCTCTGACGGGCACCGCCCCCCTTGCCGTCGCCGCCCTCCGCGTCCACCGAACCGAACAGCCGGCAGCTCGGACACAGCTCCCGCGGGTCCCGGCAGGCGCGGGCGTACGCGTGGACCCGCCCGCCTGACTTGATACGTCCACCGGGATGCCGCCAGATCACCGACAAGGAGATCCCGCGAAGACGCACCGACTGCCCCGCCTGCTCCGGATCCACCCACACCACCTGCCCCGGACGCAGCTCCCGCCGTGCCGGATCCCGGTAGCCGACCAGTCCGAGCCGCTTGTCCCGGTGAAACACGGGCACCGGCCCGTCCTTCCGGGGAGACGAGCCGCCCGTCGACGGCTGCCGGTATTCCTGGACATCCCGCGTGCCGTCCACGGCGTCGAGGTACTCCTGCCACACCTCGTCGGGTAGAACAACCTCCAACGAGCCGGGCTCCAGCTCGCCGGTCGCGCAGAAGTGCCTGCCAGGCAGATCCCCCCCGCCGTCCGGGTTCTTCCGCGTGTCATGCCGAGCCCCGGAGTCGGTCACCAGCACCACCGACTCCCCGCCCTCCTTGACCTCGAACGGCTCCCCCAACTCCAGCCGCCCCAGCGACGACCGGACGCTTCCACTCAGCAGCGTGACCCGCGCCCCGGTCGTCAACTTCGAGGCCCCGCCGAGAGCCTTGTGCAGCGCGGCGTACTCCACCCACACCGTCTCCCCGCACAACCGCAACCGCGACGGGACCCCCCGCTCGTCAACCTTCTCGACCAGCGCCAACCGCCAGGAACCCGTCTTGACCTGTGCCTCATCGCGGTAGCCGGGCCGGAACCCGGAGTCGAACACCCGCAGGCAGCCACCGGCGAGCGTCTCATGCAGCGACCGCACGGCACCGGCCAGCGACGACCCCGGCACGAACGGCACAGGCTTGTCGAAACCAGAGAAGTGACGCATGGGGAACGCGGAGTCGTCACCGTCATAGACGTTCCGCAGCATCAACGGACTACGCGCCGTCAGGGTCACCTCCAGCACACCGCTGAACCGGTCCGGCTGCAGTCGCCCGTGCCCGGGCGGCGCCGAACGCCAGTCAGGGGACACCTCCTTCGGCAACTGCACGAAGGTGTACGGATTGACGAACTCGTACTCGCTCACACTACGCCCCCCCGAATCCCCAGCCAAGCGCGCTACCGTGACAACACCCGACGTTGTGGGAACTTAACGGTATGACGGGTCGTCAGTGCAAGCCGATCCATGAAACATCCACAAGTCGACGTCACGTGAGGCATCACCCCACGGAGCGGAGGTCCGACACCGACCAGAATGCCAGGCCAGAAGGGGGCTCACGAAGGGATCGTCTGCGCGCCGAGCTGGTGCGCGCAGCGCACGCCCCGAGACCCGCACCCCCCTCGAAGCCACGTACCTCAAAATGTCCGCCTCGGAGAACATCCGACGCGTCGGCGTGAGCCCAGCAGCCACTACTGCCGTTGCTTCGACGGCAAACGCAGGCGCGAGCTCAGCACTCTCCTCCGGCAGTGCGGCGAACAGCCGCTCAAGGTCGAGCATCGCGGTCTCCAGCTCGTCATACGACCGCTGACGCACCGGCAGCCGGCGACTCTCACGGGCAGAGCAACGGCCTCACCGCACGCCAGGAACGGCCCCGACTCGAGCAGTCACCTCCTGAACGAGCTCGTCACTTTGAGCGATCCCCTCATGGAAGAATCGTGCGCCCATTGCCGCACCCGCTGGCGAGGCCACGCCCCGCCGCCGCGCCGCCAGACCGTAACCGTCCCACCTCGCCGAGCGCCCTCAAGGCCGATTTCCGCGCGGGCCAAACCCGCAGGTCGCGAACCCGGAAGCGGATCTTGTGACGGGCATCACAGATCAAACAAGTCGCTGGCGGGGAGTCCCGCGCAACGGGCACAATCGTCACAGGTCACGGGCCCCTCCCGTGCTGAAGGGTTCCGCAGGAACGAAAGGCCCGCAGGGCATAGAAACACGGAGCCGAAGCAGGCACCCGGCACTTTGCTGGGGACGGTGGTTCCGCAGGAACGAAAGGCCCGCAGGGCATAGAAACAGTCGTGCGGCTGGGAGTTGTCTACCACGACACTGCGTTCCGCAGGAACGAAAGGCCCGCAGGGCATAGAAACTCTTCTGCCAGAAGGCATTTATCTTCTTCAGGATTCCGGGTTCCGCAGGAACGAAAGGCCCGCAGGGCATAGAAACGCGATTGCGAGCCCACGGCCCCGGCAAACTGACGGCCCTGCGGTGGCGTGAGACCGGGCACGGCGGCCAGACGGACGAGCAATCCGTCCCGGTAGACCACGCCGAGCCCTCGAGATGTCAGGCGTTCGCACACATACCGGTCTGCCGCGCACGACGCCAATCCGTCGGCCAGCGACACGGGCACGCGGACGCGGACGACTCGGCGTCCCCGATCCCTTGCGCACCCATCGCAGGTGGCCGGTGAGTCAAGAGCAGCCAAGCACTGCTCCCTCAACTGGCGCGCGGGTGCGGCGCCGGGCGGACGATCCGCCCGTAGGGACCCACCGCCTCAGGCCGGAACGCGGCCCGGCCCGGCTCGGGTCTGCATTTACGTCCGGGCCGACCGTCCCGACCCTGCCTGCTGTAGGGCGAGCGCGACCCGCTGCTGCGCGTGTGTCGGCCGCGCACGACACCCCCGCCGCTGCAGGGCGCCTGGCTAACGCACATCGGTACTCTGGAGCGCAGTGACCGCGCTGCCAGCAGTCGCTGGGGCATTGGTCACCCGGTGTGTTCGTGACGGGGAGACGGGCGCCACCACAGCCGGTCGCCCCTGGCCGGTGGCCGGTGGCCGGTGGCCGGTGGCCGGTGGCCGGTGGCCGGTGGCCGGTGGCCGGTGGCCGGTGGCCGGTGGCCGGTGGCCGGTGGCCGCCATAACCGTGCCATTGTCGACCAGGTGACGGACAGGGCAGCAACTCCGTACCGGCGTCTCGCCCACCTCTCTGCCCTGGGACTTTTCAGGGACTTTCAGTGCTGTCCGAGGGACTTCCGAGCGACTTTCCGCCGCCTAGCGCGGCAAGCCCCTGAAAGATCGGAAAGAGCCTCCGCTGCAGGTCAGAGGCCTTTTACCAGGCAAAGGCGCAGGGAGCGGCGGACGAGTCGGGCTGTACGCCGGGTTCAGGCCGAGAGGGGGCCTTCGCAACCAACGTCTCGCCCGCATCCGCGACGGTTCCACTTCCCATGTTCGACGGCTCCCACCACGGACTCGAATCTGCGCCCAGTGCCATTGTGGCGCTTCCCTGTCCGACAACCATCCTGCGACGGGCCCCAGTCAAGCGCACACGCGCACCGGGGCCCCGACACCACCTTCAACGGCCCGCGGCATCCGGCAGCTCACCCGCGCCCGAGCCCTGATCGAACCCGCCGGCGGCCAGATCGTCACCGAGTACTTCGACATCGGCCACAGCCGGTCCCTGCCCTGGCAGCGCCGCCCACACGCCAACGAACTCCTTCAAGCGCTCCGCGACCCGCTCCGCGGGTTCGACGCGGTGGTGATCGGGGAGCCGCAGCGCACCTTCTACGGCAACCAGTTCGGCAACACCTTCCCCGTCTTCGTCCACTTCCGCATGCTCTGGGTACCGGTGGTCGGTGGTCCCATCGACCCGGACAACGAGGCCCACGACCTGGTCATGTCCGTCTTCGGCGGTATGAGCAAGGGTGAACGCAACCGCATCAAGATCCGGGTGCGCACGGCCATGAGCTCCCAGGCCAAGCTCCAGGGCCGCTACTTCGGCGGCCGACCGCCCTACGGCTACCGGATCACCGACGCCGGACCCCACCCCAACCCCGCCAGGGCGGCCGCAGGGACAGCGCCTGCACAAACTCGAACCCGACCCCACCACCGCGCTCGTCGTACTGCGCATGTTCACCCAGTACGTCGACGGCATGAGCGACGAAGCCATCGCCCGTCGACTCAACCGCGACGGCATCCCCTGCCCCTCCGCCCACGACGCGGCCCGCAACCCGCACCGCACGAAGATCGCATGGCAGGCCGGTGCGGTCAGAGCGATCCTCGGCAACCCCCGCTACACCGGTTACGAGGTCTGGAACAAACAACGCAAGGAAGAACGCCTCATCGACGTCGACGACGTCACCCTCGGCCATCGCACCCACATGACGCACAATCCCTGCGACGAGTGGATCTGGTCCAACGAGCCCGCACACGACGCGCTCGTCAACAAGGAACTCTTCGAGGCCGCCCAGACGGCCCGCAGACAGCGAGCCCACGCAGGCCGACAGCAGGAGCGCCCAGGCCGGCAAAGCCGCCGACGGGCCTACGTTCTGCGGGGGCGCGTGCGGTGCGCACTGTGCGGACGGAAGATGCAGCCTTCCGGGATCCGCGACCGCGTCTACTACCGCTGCGAGTTCAAGCAACAGGAAACAGCCCTCTACCCCGACCTCGACCACCCGCGGACCATCAACCTGCGCGAAGATCGTCTGCCAGCCCACTGGACACCTGGATCACCCGAACCTTCGCCCCGGACCGGCTCACCGCCACTCCCACCGCGCTCAGCCAGGCCAGTCACGCCGCGAGTGCGGCACAGCCCCAGAGCCCCGAGCAGGTCCAAGCCCGCCAGGCGATCAAGGAATGCGAGCGGCGCCTCGCCCGCTACCAGGCGACCCTCGACGCCGGAGCCGACCCAGCCGTCGTCACCCAGTGGATCAATGAGGCGCAACGCGACAAGAAAGCGGCACAGAGGAAGCTCGATGCCCTGCCATCCGCCACTCGGAAGAAGGAACCACCCCTCACCCCCGACCAGATCCGGGAGATCACTGAGAGACTCGGAGACATCACACAACGCATCCAAGCAGCCGACCCCGACAAGAAAGGCCCGCTCTACGAGGCCCTGGGCATCACGATCACCTACGAAAACGCAACGAGGACCGCGACCGTAAGGTCGAGGCCCTCGCTTCCGTATCGTTATCGCGAGTCGAGTCGAGTGTCCGAGGGGGGACTTGAACCCCCACGCCCGATAAAGGGCACTAGCACCTCAAGCTAGCGCGTCTGCCATTCCGCCACCCGGACCAGGTGTGCCGCGGGGCCCCCGCGGCGACACGCACAACGATACCAAGGATTCGGAGTGCGTTTCGCCTGCGTACAGGTGCCGCCCCGAGCCGTGCCGACCTGCGGGGACGGGGGCTCGGGGCGGGGCCTGGTCACGGTGGGTGATCAGTCGGGCATCAGATGGTAGTCGGGAAAGTTGCCGGGGAGGCGCTCGGGCTCGGGGCCCTCGGTGACCGCGCGGACCAGGAGGTCGCCGCCGACGAAGGCGCCGCGCCAGGAGGCGCCGAAGCCGCCGAAGAGCTCGTCGCGGTCGCCGCGGGAGCGGGGCTTGCCGTGGCCGACCTTGAAGGCGCGGATCTGGGGGGCGAGGCGAGTGTAGGTGTCGGGGTCGTCACAGGAGAGGGTGGCGACGAGGGCGCCGTTGCTGGCGTTCATGGCGGCGAGCAGTTCGGCCTCGGTGTCGACGAGGACGATGGTGTCGACGGGGCCGAAGGGTTCGGCGTGGTGGAGAGGGGAGGTGGAGGGCGGGTTCAGGAGGGTGACGGGGGCCACATAGGCGGAGAGGTCCTGGCCGGGGAGGAAGTCGCCGTCGGCGAGGTCGCCGCGGTGGAGGGGGACGGCGCCGCGGTCGATGGCCTCGGCGACCTGGTCGGCGAGCTCCTTGGCCTTGGCGGCGTTGATCAGGGGGCCGAAGTCCAGGTTGGGGAGATCGTCGGAGGGTGAAGCGACCGCGAGGGGGTGGCCTACGCGGATCGCGCGCACCGCGGGCAGGTAGACGGAGAGGAACGCGTCGAAGGCCGAGCGCTGGACGACGAAGCGCGGGTAGGCGGTGCAGCGCTGCTTCGCGTAGTCGAAGGTCTTGCGGATCTGGGGGGCCAGCGCGTCCCAGTCGGTGAAGTTCCAGATGCCCCAGGCGTTGAGCCCCTCCTGTTCCAGGATGTGGCGCTTGCCGAGGTCGGCGACGGCGGTGGCGACGCTTGCGCCGGTGTCGCGGCCGCCGACGAAGGAGACGCAGCCGATCTCGGGCGAGCGGACCAGGGCCTCGGAGAGCTCGCCGCCGCTGCCGCTGAGGAGCGTGACGGGGATGCCCTCGCGGGCGGCGAGCGCGGAGGCGAGGGTGAGGCAGGCGAGGCCGCCGTCGGTGGGGGTCTTGGCGATGACGGCGTTGCCGGCCAGCGCCTGGACGAGCATGGCGTGGGCGAGGACGCTCATCGGGTAGTTCCAGCTGGCGATGTTGGAGACCGGGCCCGGGAGCGGGGCGCGGCCCTCGACCATGCGGTCGATCTCCTCCACGTACCAGCGGACGCCGTCGATGGCCCGGTCCACATCGGCCTGGGCGAGCCGCCAGGGCTTGCCGATCTCCCAGACGAGGAGGAGGGCGAGCAGCTCGCGGTGTTCGGTGAGCGCGTCGAGGGTGGCGGCGACCCGGGCCCGGCGCTCCGGGAGGGCGATGTGCCGCCAGCGGCGGTGCTGGTCGAGTGAGGCGCGTACGGCCTGGTGGGCGGTGTCCGCGTCGAGGCGCGGCGGGCCCGCGATGGGGCTGCCGTCGATGGGGGTGGTGGCGGGGAGGGCACGGCCGTCGGCGTGCCAGGTGCCGTCCCAGAGGTTGAGGACTCTGTCGCCCTGGAACGCCTCGGGGGCCAGGGCCAGGCAGCGCTGCCAGGCGTCGTCCCAGGCGGTTCCGGGCTTGAGGGTGAGGGTGGGTGCCATCGGGTGTCTCCGCTCTCGTTCGCACAGCGGGGCGGGGTGGCGTTCGTACGTCACGCGTGGTGTTCGTACGGGGAGGAAGGTAGCGGTCGGGGCGTGATGTGGTCTCGATTCCCGATCAGGTATGGCTTACATCACGCGCTTCGGCCAGCCGGGTCGGCCAGAAGGGCCAGGACCTGACCGGCGGTCTCCGTCGGGGTCGCCCCGACCCGTACGCCCGCCGCCTCCAGCGCCGCCCGCTTGGCCTCGGCGGTGCCCGAGGAGCCGGAGACGATCGCGCCCGCGTGGCCCATGGTCTTGCCCTCGGGGGCGGTGAAGCCCGCGATATAGCCGACGACCGGCTTGGTGACCTGGTCGGCGATGAACCGCGCGGCGCGTTCCTCGGCGTCGCCGCCGATCTCGCCGATCATCACGATCACATCGGTGTCGGGGTCGGCCTCGAAGGCGGCGAGCGCGTCGATGTGGGTGGTGCCGATGACCGGGTCGCCGCCTATGCCGACGCAGGTCGAGAAGCCGATGTCGCGCAGTTCGTACATCAACTGGTAGGTGAGGGTGCCGGACTTGGAGACCAGTCCGATCCGGCCGGGCTTGGTGATGTCGGCGGGGATGATGCCCGCGTTGGACTGGCCCGGGGAGATCAGCCCCGGGCAGTTGGGGCCGATGACGCGGGTGCCGCGCTGTCGCGCGTACGCCTGGAAGGCCACCGCGTCGTGCACCGGGATGCCCTCGGTGATGACGACGGCGAGCGGGATCCCGGCGTCGGCCGCCTCGATGACCGCGGCCCGAGCGAAGGGCGGCGGTACGAAGAGGACGGTCACATCGGCGCCGGTGGCATCCATGGCCGTGCGTACGGAGCCGAAGACGGGCACCGTACGGCCGTCGAAGCCGGCCTCGGCCCCGGCCTTGCGCGGATTGACGCCGCCGACGACATCGGTGCCGGCGGCGAGCATCCGGCGGGTGTGCTTCATGCCCTCCGCTCCGGTCATGCCCTGGACGAGGACCTTGCTGTCCTTGGTGAGGAAGATCGCCATGATGGGCCCCTTCAAGCGGCGAGTTCGGCGGCCCGCGCGGCGGCGCCGTCCATGGTGTCGGCCTGGTGGACGAGCGGATGGGCGAGCTCGGCGAGGATCGCCCGGCCGCGTGCGGCGCTGTTGCCGTCGAGCCGGACGACCAGCGGTTTGGTGAGGGTGACGGTGTCCAGGGCGCGGACGATGCCGTCGGCCACCGCGTCGCAGGCGGTGATGCCGCCGAAGACATTGACCAGGACGGAGCGGACGTCCGGGTCGCCGAGGACGACGGACAGGCCGTCGGCCATCACCTGCGCCGAGGCGCCGCCGCCGATGTCGAGGAAGTCGGCGGGGCGGGCACCGCAGCCCGCGACGACGTCCAGGGTGGACATGACCAGGCCCGCGCCGTTGCCGATGACGCCGACGTGGCCGTCCAGCTTGACGTAGTTCAGCCCGGCGGCCGCCGCCCGCGCCTCCAACGGGTCGCGGGCCACGTCGTCGTCGGCGTCGCCCCGCGCGGGCTGCCGGAAGCGGGCGTTGTCGTCGAGGGTCACCTTTCCGTCGAGGGCGACGATCGCGCCGTCGCTCGTCAGCACCAGCGGATTGACCTCGACGAGCAGGGCGTCCTCGGCGACGAGCACGGTCCACAGCCGATGGATCGTCGCCGCGGTCTCGGGCGGCAGCCCACCCGCCGCGGCGATCTCGGCGGCCTTGGCCTCCGTCACTCCCTCCGCCGGGTCCACCGCGATCCGGGCGACCGCCTCGGGGCGGCGCGCCGCGACGTCCTCGATGTCCATACCGCCCTCGGCGGAGACGATGGCCATAAAGCGCCCGGCGGCCCGGTCCAGTACGTAGCCGACGTAGAACTCGTGCTCCACCGCGACCGGTTCGGCGACCATCACCCGGTGGACGGTGTGGCCCTTGATGTCCATGCCGAGGAGCTGCCGGGCCGTCAGTTCCGTTGCGGCCGGGTCCGCCGCGAGCTTCACGCCGCCCGCTTTGCCCCGGCCGCCGGTCTTCACCTGGGCCTTGACGACGACGCGGCCACCGAGCCGCTCGGCCGCGGCGCGTGCGGCCCGCGGCGAGTCCACGACCTCCGCTCGCGGCACCAGTACGCCGTGTTCTTGGAAGAGTTCCCGTGCCTGATGTTCGAACAGGTCCATGCCCGCTCCTTGGGTTCCGGTCAACAGCGCTGCGTCGAGCGCTTGGTCGAACGAGTGGCGCGCGCCCCCTGGACATCGATCGGCCGATGCGGGATAACAAGGTTCATACAGTATTCGTCGACTGTATGCAATCTACCGCGAGGCAGCTCCGACCCCTACGAAGGGACGCGATTCGCCATGCCCGACGACAGCCACCAGGACCTCATCTCCGGCGGGCACCTGGTCGCCAAAGCACTCAAAGCAGAAGGCGTCGACGTCATCTACACCCTCTGCGGCGGCCACATCATCGACATCTACGACGGCTGCGTCGACGAGGGCATCGACGTCATCGATGTACGCCATGAACAGGTCGCCGCCCACGCCGCCGACGGCCATGCCCGGATCACCGGCAAGCCCGGCTGCGCCGTCGTCACGGCCGGCCCCGGCACCACCGACGCGGTCACCGGCGTCGCCAACGCCTTCCGCGCCGAGTCGCCCATGCTGCTCATCGGGGGTCAGGGCGCCCACAGCCAGCACAAGATGGGATCCCTCCAGGACCTCCCGCACGTCGACATGATGACGCCGATTACCAAGTTCGCCGCCACCGTCCCGGACACCGCCCGCGCGGCCGACATGGTCTCCATGGCCTTCCGCGAGTGCTACCACGGCGCGCCGGGCCCCTCCTTCCTGGAGATCCCGCGCGATGTGCTGGACGCCAAGGTCCCCGTGGACAAGGCGCGCGTCCCCAAGGCCGGGCAGTACCGGGCCTCCACCCGTAGCGCCGGGGACCCCGAGGCCGTCCAGAAGCTGGCCGATCTGCTGGTCCAGGCCGAGAGGCCGGCGATTCTGCTGGGCAGTCAGGTGTGGACCTGCCGGGCGACCGACGCCGCCACCGAGCTGGTACGGACGCTCAATGTGCCCGCGTACATGAACGGCGCGGGGCGCGGCACCCTGCCGCCCGGCGATCCGCACCACTTCCAGCTCTCGCGCCGCTACGCCTTCTCCAAGGCCGATCTCATCGTCATCGTCGGCACGCCCTTCGACTTCCGGATGGGCTACGGCAAGCGGCTCTCCCCCGACGCGACGGTGGTTCAGATCGACCTCGACTACCGCACGGTCGGCAGGAATCGCGATATCGATCTCGGGATAGTCGGTGACAGTCATCAGATTCTGTCAGCCGTCACCCAAGCGGCGTCAGGCCGCATCAATGGAGGCGCGGGCAAGCGCAAGGAGTGGCTGGACGAGCTGCGCGCCGCCGAACAGACGGCCATCGAGAAGCGGCTGCCCAGCCTCAGGTCCGACGCCTCCCCCATCCATCCGTACCGGCTGGTCAGCGAGATCAACGACTTCCTCACCGAGGACTCGATCTACATCGGCGACGGCGGCGACATCGTCACCTTCTCCGGCCAGGTCGTCCAGCCCAAGTCCCCCGGCCACTGGATGGACCCGGGCCCGCTGGGGACGCTCGGTGTCGGCGTTCCGTTCGTGATGGCCGCCAAGAAGGCCCGCCCCGACAAGGAGGTGGTGGCGCTCTTCGGAGACGGCGCGTTCTCCCTGACCGGCTGGGACTTCGAGACGCTGGTCCGCTTCGACCTGCCGTTCGTCGGCATCGTCGGCAACAACTCCTCGATGAACCAGATCCGTTACGGCCAGAAGGCCAAGTACGGCGATGAGCGCGAGCGGGTCGGCAACACCCTCGGCGATGTGCCCTACGACCAGTTCGCCCGGATGCTCGGCGGCTACGGCGAGGAGGTCCGCGACCCGGCGGACATCGGCCCGGCGCTGCGGCGGGCCCGCGAGTCCGGGAAGCCGTCGCTGATCAACGTCTGGGTGGACCCGGACGCGTACGCCCCCGGAACGATGAACCAGACGATGTACAAGTAGGGAGCCACCGCCATGTCCAAGGCTCTTGAGGCCAATCAAGCTCTGACGGGCTGCCGCGTCCTCGATATGACCCACGTACAGTCCGGTCCCTCCGCCACCCAGCTGCTCGCCTGGCTCGGCGCGGACGTCATCAAGCTGGAGAACACCACCGGCGACATCACGCGCAAGCAGCTGCGGGACATCCCGGGCGTCGACTCGCTCTACTTCACGATGCTCAACTGCAACAAGCGGAGCATCACCCTCAACACCAAGAGCGAGCGCGGCAAGGAGCTCCTGACCGAGCTGATCCGGCGCAGCGATGTCCTCGTGGAGAACTTCGGTCCGGGCGCGGTGGACCGGATGGGCTTCACCTGGGAGCGCATCCAGGAGATCAACCCGCGGATCGTCTACGCCTCGATCAAGGGGTTCGGCGACGGCCCGTACACCAAGTTCAAGGCCTACGAGGTGGTCGCGCAGGCCATGGGCGGATCGATGTCCACGACCGGCTTCGAGGACGGACCGCCGCTGGCGACCGGCGCCCAGATCGGCGACTCGGGCACCGGGGTGCACTGCGTGGCGGGCATCCTCGCCGCGCTCTACCAGCGCACCCGCACCGGGCGCGGCCAGCGGGTCAATGTGGCGATGCAGCACGCGGTGCTGAACCTGTGCCGGGTCAAGCTGCGCGATCAGCAGCGGCTGGCGCACGGCCCGCTCGCCGAATACCCCAATGAGGACTTCGGCGACGAGGTGCCGCGCTCGGGGAACGCGAGCGGCGGCGGCCAGCCCGGCTGGGCGGTCAAGTGCGCGCCCGGCGGGCCGAATGACTACGTCTATGTGATCGTCCAGCCCGTCGGCTGGGAGCCGCTCACTCAGCTCATCGGCCGCCCCGAGCTGGCCGAGGACCCGGAGTGGGCGACGCCCGAGGCGCGGCTGCCGAAGCTGGCGAAGATGTTCCAGCTGATCGAGGAGTGGTCCAGCACGCTGCCGAAGTGGGAGGTGCTGGAGGCGCTGAACGCCCACAACATCCCCTGCGGGCCGATCCTGTCGACCAAGGAGATCGTCGAGGACGCCTCGCTGGCGGCCAACGAGATGGTCGTCCGGGTCGACCACCCCGAGCGCGGCACCTTCACCACGGTCGGCTCACCGCTCAAGCTCTCCGACTCCCCGGTCCGGGTCGACCGCTCCCCGCTGCTGGGCGAGCACAACGAAGAGGTGTACGTCGGGGAGCTCGGGCTCGGCGACGAGGAAGTGCGGCTGCTCAAGACGGACGGAGTGATCTGACGGTGACGTACGACAAGGACGCCGTACGCGCGGTGCTGGAGGCCGCCCGCGCCGAGGGCCGCACCGCCCTGACCGCGCCCGAGGGCAAGCGCGTCACCGACGCGTACGGCATCCCGACCCCCGCCGAGGGGCTCGCCGAGTCCGCCGATGACGCGGTGGCGCTCGCCGACCGGATCGGCTTTCCGGTCGTTCTCAAGATCGTCTCCCCGGACATCCTGCACAAGACGGACGCGGGCGGGGTCCGGGTGGGGCTGGCGTCGTGCGCCGAGGTGCGGGGCGCGTTCACGGCGATCGTCGGCAACGCGCGCTCGTACGACCCGGCGGCCAGGATCCTGGGCGTCCAGGTGCAGCAGATGATCCCGGCCGGCGGGCAGGAGGTCATCATCGGCGCGGTCACCGACCCGACCTTCGGGAAGGTCGTGGCTTTTGGGCTCGGCGGGGTGCTGGTGGAGGTGTTGAAGGACATCACCTTCCGGCTGGCCCCGGCGAGCGGGGACGACGCGCTGTCGATGCTGGACTCCATCCGCGCCGCCGAGGTACTGCGCGGCGTACGGGGCGGAAAGCCGGTCGACCGGGAGGCGCTCGCCGATCTGATCGTCCGGGTCTCGCGGCTGGTCGCGGACTTCCCGGAGATCGCCGAGGTGGATCTCAACCCGGTGTTCGCTACCGCGAGCGGGGTGCTCGCCGCCGATGTGCGGCTGCTGATCGGCGCCGCTCCCCCGCCGCCGCGCCGCCGCTACTCCCGCGAGGAGATCCTGGGCGCGATGCGCCGGCTGATGCAGCCGGGCTCGGTCGCGGTGGTGGGCGCCTCCAATGAGCAGGGGAAGATCGGCAATTCGGTGATGCGCAATCTCATCGACGGCGGCTTCCCCGGCGAGATCCATCCGGTGAATCCGAAGGCCGACGACATCCTGGGCCGCAAGGCCTATACGTCGGTGACGGATGTGCCGGGCGAGGTGGATGTGGCGGTCTTCGCGATCCCCGCGAAATTCGTCCCCGCCGCGCTGGAGGAGGTCGGCCGCAAGGGCATTCCGAACGCCGTGCTGATCCCGTCCGGCTTCGCCGAGACCGGTGAGCACGAGCTGCAGGACCGGATCGTGGCCATCGCCGAGGAGCACGGCATCCGGCTGCTGGGGCCCAACATCTACGGCTACTACTCCACCTGGCAGAACCTGTGCGCCACGTTCTGCACCCCCTACGACGTGAAGGGCCCGGTGGCGCTCACCTCGCAGTCCGGGGGCATCGGCATGGCGATCCTCGGCTTCGCGCGGACGACGAAGACCGGTGTCTCGGCGATCGTCGGCCTGGGTAACAAGTCGGACGTGGACGAGGACGATCTGCTCACCTGGTTCGCCGAGGACCCCAACACCCAGTGCATCGCGATGCATCTGGAGGACCTCAAGGACGGCCGCGCCTTTGTCGAGGCGGCGCGGGCGACCGTGCCCCGTAAGCCGGTCGTGGTGCTGAAGGCGGGCCGTACGGCAGCGGGCGCGAAGGCCGCCGGCTCGCATACGGGCGCGCTGGCCGGGGACGACGCCGTGTACGACGACATCCTGCGGCAGGCCGGGGTGATCAGGGCCCCGGGGCTGAACGAGATGCTGGAGTACGCGCGGGCGCTGCCCGTGCTGCCCACCCCGCAGGGCGACAACGTCGTCGTCATCACCGGCGCCGGGGGCTCGGGGGTGCTGCTGTCGGACGCGATCGTCGACAACGGACTCTCACTGATGGAGATCCCGCCGGATCTGGACGCCGCCTTCCGCCGGTTCATCCCGCCGTTCGGAGCGGCCGGGAATCCGGTGGACATCACGGGTGGCGAGCCGCCGTCCACCTACGAGGCGACCATCCGGCTGGGCCTGGAGGATCCGCGGATCCACGCGCTCGTCCTCGGCTACTGGCACACCATCGTCACTCCGCCGATGGTCTTCGCCGAGCTGACCGCGCGGGTGGTGGCGGAATTCCGGGCGCGCGGCATCGCCAAACCGGTGGTGGCCTCGCTCGCGGGTGACACCGAGGTCGAGGAGGCGTGCCAGTACCTCTTCGAGCACGGCGTCGTGGCCTATCCGTACACCACCGAGAAGCCGGTGGCCGTCCTGGGCGCGAAATATCGCTGGGCCCGGTCCGCGGGGCTGCTCACCACCTAGAACACCTCCGTTTCCCGGAGCACGAAGAGTTTGGACAGGGGGCGCTGGCCGGGTTCCTTCGAAGCCAAGGGGACGACATGAGCACAGAAGAACGACCGGGTGGGGCAGTCCCATTCCGGGAAGTGCAGGACGGCAAGGGACGTATCTATCGAGTCGGCGAGACGGACCGGGACATCCTCGGCCACAGCCGGAAACTGATGGTCTATCTGCCGTGGATCGCGATGATGGCCATCAGCGTGTCCGAGTACGCGTACGGCTCGGCGGAGGACACGCTCTCCGAGGCCCACGGCTGGACCCAGAGCAACACCTTCTGGATTCTCAGCGTATGGGTCTTCTTCCAGGCGGGAATCGCCTTCCCGGCCGGCTGGCTGCGGGAGAAGGGGATCCTGACCGCCCGTAAGGCCATGTTGCTGGGGTCGGCGCTGTGTCTGGTCGGCTTTCTCGCGCTGTCGCATCTGGACAATGTCCTGGCGGCGATCTGCGGCTTCGGCGTCGTCGGCGGGCTCGGCTCCGGGCTCGTCTACGCCACCTGCATCAACATGGTGGGCAAGTGGTTCCCGGAGCGGCGCGGCGCGAGGACGGGGTTCGTCAACGGCGGCTTCGCTTATGGCGCACTGCCGTTCATCTTCATCTTCAACTACTGGTTCGACACCGGGAACTACGACGAGGTGCTCGACCTGATCGGCGTCTATGTCCTGATCGTCGTGGCGGTGTGCGCCTGGTTCTTCAAGGACCCGCCCAAGAACTGGTGGCCGGCCGATATCGATCCGATCGGCTACAGCGGTAACGCCAAGAGCGCGGCGAGTCTGTCCAAGAACCCGCCCGCGGTGCGGCAGTACACCCCCAAGGAGGCCATCAGGACCGGCGTGCTGCCACTGATGTGGCTCTCGCTGGTGCTGACCGCCGGGGTGTCGATCTTCGGAATCTCCTTCCAGGTCGACTACGCCAAGGAGGTGGGCTTCGGCCCGCTGGTCGCCGCCTCGTCCATGGGCGTCATGTCCGTCATCAACGGCGTCGGACGCGGTGTCGTCGGCTGGCTTTCGGACTCCTGGGGACGCAAGAACACCCTGGTGTTCGTCATCGTGGTGCTGGGTCTCGCGCAGTTCGGGGTGATCTGGGCGGGCAATATCCACAACGAGGTGCTGTTCCTGTTCTTCGCCTTCCTCTCCGGATTCGGCGGCGGCGCCTTCTACCCGATGTTCGCGGCCCTGACCCCGGACTATTTCGGGGAGAACTACAACGCCACCAACTACGGCCTGGTCTACAGCGGAAAGCTCGTCAGCGGGCTGTTCGGCGGGGGCCTTGGATCGATGGTGGTCGACGACTGGGGCTACGACGGGGCGTACGCACTCGCGGGAGGCATCTCCATGGTGGCCGCCGGGGTCGCCCTGCTGCTGCGCCAACCGGGCCGGCCACGGATCCGGGACATCACCCCGAACCCGCAGCCGATCAGCCGCGAGGCGGTGTAGGGACTCTCGCTCAGCGCCGTCCGCCGCACCGCAGTGACCGCAGATAGCGGGCGGAGCGGCGGGCGGTGGTGAGCGAGTCGGCCGGGTTGTCGTGCTCCACCAGCCAGTGGTGGTCACGGCGGCCGCCCTGGGTCCTGCCGACGGCGCTCAGGAAGCGCCGGTAGTCGATGTCACCGTCCCCGACGTCCACCATGCGGTAGCCGTCGGTGGCGGTCTCGTCGTGTTCGCCGTCCTTGACATGGAAGAGCGGATAGCGGTGCGGGGCGGCCAGGACGTAGTCGAGCGGTTCGAAGGGGGCGGGGGTGCCGTCGGCCCTCTTGCCGAAGCGGTACTGGGCCACATACGCCCAGTAGATGTCCATCTCCAGATGGACCAGATCCGGGTCGGTCTCGGCGAGCAGGACGTCGTAGAGGCGCACGTCCGGCCGGTCGGTGGCGAAGGAGAACTCCTCGGCGTGGTTGTGCTGGTAGAACTTCAGCCCGCGCTTCTTCGCCGCCGCGCCGTAGGTGTTGAAGTCCTCGGCGCAGCGCTTCCAGCCGTCGACCGTGGTGCCGTAGCGCCAGGGTCCCGAGGCGGTGCCCACATGCGGCAGCCCCAGGGCCTCGGCGTCGTCGAGCACCTTGGTGAGGTTGGTGGCGAAGGTGTACGCGTTCGGGTCGTCGGAGTAGTAGCCGACGTGGCTGCCGATGCCGCGCAGCCCGTTGTCCCGCAGCAGCCGCTTGAGCTGCGCGAGGGTGATGGCGCCCGCCGAACCTTGGGTGTATCCGGCGAACTCGACCTGGTCGTAGCCGTAGCGGGCCAGCTCCTCGAAGACCCGGGCGAAGCCGATGGACTGGACCTGGTCGCGGAGGGTGTAGAGCTGGATGCCGAGGTGGCCGCGCGGCACCAGGGGGCCGCCCTTGCCCGTGCCGGCCGCAGTGGCGGTGGTGGTGCCGAGCAGGGTGGCCGCCGTGGCCCCCGCGGCGACGCCGAGGAATCTGCGGCGGCGGAGGGTCTCGGCGAGTTCGGGGTGGGCGCTGCGGGCGCTCTTCACGGTGCGTCTCCTGTCAGTTGTGGTGCAGGCCGGCGAGGCGGAGGAGCAGGGACTTGACGTCGGTGGCGGCCACACGGCCACGTACGGCGTCCGGCTGGGAGCAGATGAGGACGGGCCCGTCCTCGTCGCGGTCGGGGAGGCGGCCGTGGCTGCCGCGCACGGGGGACGGGTCGAGCGGGACGACGGCCATGCGGTAGCGCATCCCGAGCTTCTTCCGGGCGAGCGCCGTCGCGGCCCGCACCCGCACATATGGATCGACGGGGTCCAGAAACAGCTCGGCCGGGTCGTAGCCGGGCTTGCGGTGGATCTCGACCAGCTGGGCGAAGTCGGGGGCGCGGGCGTCGTCGAGCCAGTAGTAGTACGTGAACCAGGCGTCCGGCGCGGCGACCGCGACCAGCTCCCCGGAGCGGGGATGGTCCAGGCCGTGCGCCTTCTTCCCCTCGTCGTCCAGCAGCTCGGCGATGCCCGGCAGGCCGGCCAGCGCGGCGCGCGTGGCGTCCAGATCCTCGGCGCGGCGTACGTAGACATGGGCGAGCTGGTGATCGGCGACGGCGAACGCACGGGAGGCGCCGGGGTCCAGATACTCCATGCCGTCCTGGGTGTGCACCTCCAGCAGCCCGGCGCGGCGCAGCGCCCGGTTGATGTCCACGGGCCGGGAGACCCGGGTGATGCCGTACTCGGACAGCGCGACGACGGTGCGGCCCCGGGCCGTCGCGTCGTCCAGCAGCGGGCCGAGGGCGGCGTCGAGCCCGGCCGCGGCGGCGTGGGCGCGGGGGTCGTCGGGGCCGTAGCGCTGGAGGTCGTAGTCCAGATGCGGGAGGTAGGCGAGGACGAGATCGGTGGGGCGGGTGCGGAGGATGTGGCGGGTGGCGTCGATGATCCACTGGGAGGAGACCAGGTCGGCGCCGGGCCCCCAGAAGTGGAAGAGCGGGAAGGTGCCGAATTCCGCGGTGAGCTCGTCGTGGAGGGCGGTGGGCCGGGTGTAGCAGTCCGGCTCCTTACGGCCGTCGGCGTAGTAGACGGGGCGCGGGGTGACCGTGATGTCGGTGTCCGAGCCCATCGCGTACCACCAGCAGATGTTGGCGACGGTGTAGCCGGGGTGGGCGCGGCGGGCCGCGTCCCACAGCTTGTCGCCGCCGACCAGCCCGTTGTGCTGCCGCCACAGCAGCACCTCGCCCAGCTCGCGGAAGTACCAGCCGTTGCCGACGATCCCGTGCTCGGCGGGGGTGGTGCCGGTGAGGAACGTCGACTGGGCGGCGCAGGTGACGGCGGGCAGCACGGTGCCCAGCGGGGCGTACGAGCCGGAGCGGCCCAGGGCGCGCAGCCGCGGCATGTGATCGAGCAGGCGCGGGGTGAGGCCGACGACGTCGAGGACGAGGAGAGGCGTCGGGCCGGTCCCGGGGCTCATGGCAGCTCCTTGAGTCCGAGGTCGGTCAGCAGATCGCGGGCGAGGGCCAGTTCGGCGGCGATCCCGTCGGCCAGCCGGTCGCGGCTGCGGGGGCGCAGCTCGGGCGGGAGCGCCTGCCAGGTGTAGGTCTCGACTTCGAGATGGCGGGTCAGCGGCGCGGCGCCGCCCACGAGCCGGGTGAGGGTGTCGGTGAGCACGGGGAGCGTGGAGGTGAGCGGGGGCTCGGGCGGGGCGTGCAGCGGTACGTGGAAGTGCGACCGCCAGGGCGCGGTGTCACCGAGCCCGCCCGCGAGCGCCGCGTCGAGGTCGTCCGTGCCGTGGACGTCCCCCTCCGGGGCGCGGGTGCGGGTCTGGTGGAGGAAGCGCGGCTCGGCGAAGGCCGCGAGGGCTGTGCGTACGGCGGGCAGCCGCGGATCCTCGGCGTGCAGCGCGGCGGACAGCTGGGCCTTGACGACGGGCACACCGGCGGCGGTGAGCGCGTCCACGGCGGCGTCCGGCTCCTCGAACTGCGTCGCGAGATGGCAGGTGTCGACGCATACCCCGATGCGCTCCAGGGGCGGGCCGCCGGGCGCGGTGAGCGCCTCGACGGCCTGCGCCGTCGTCTCGACGGTGCAGCCGGGCTCCGGTTCCAGGCCGATGCGGATCGAGCGGCCGGTGAGCTCCTGGATGGCGTCGAGCCGCTGGGAGAGGACGTTGAGGTGGCGGCGGGCGGCCTGGGCGTGGTCGGCGTCGAAGGGGGTCCGCCAGGCCAGGGGCAGCGTGGAGATGGATCCGTCGGTGATGTCGTCGGGGAGCAGGGCGGCCAGCAGCCGGGCCAGGTGGGTGGTGTGGTCGAGCCGCTCGGGGTCGGTCCAGTCCGGCTTGTAGACGCGGTACTTGACCTCTTGGGCGCCGAACCCCTCGTACGGAAAGCCGTTGAGCGTCACGACCTCCAGACCGCGGGTGTCCAGGGCCGTGCGGAGGCGGCGCAGCTCGGCCGGGTCGGCGATCAGGGTACGGGCGGCGTCGCGGGCCAGCCACAGGCCGATGCCGAGCCGGTCGCGGCCGAGGCGGCGGCGCACCGGTTCGCAGTACAGCCGCAGTTGGTCGACCACGCCGTCGAGGTCTTCGGCGGGGTGGACGTTGGTGCAGTAGGCGAGGTGGACGGTGGAGCCGTCGGGGTGGCGGAAGCGCACGGGTCACCGCCTCCCGGTGTTCCGGGTGACGGGGGCGCCGCGGAGGATGGAGTTGCCCTCGTGCGTGGC
This sequence comes from Streptomyces sp. NPDC005393, assembly GCF_040606675.1. NCBI lineage: Bacteria > Bacillati > Actinomycetota > Actinomycetes > Kitasatosporales > Streptomycetaceae > Streptomyces > Streptomyces sp. NPDC005393. The sequence goes on from NZ_JBEXFG010000036.1 coordinate 32,092, forward strand.
GGTGGGCCCCGTCTCCGGGAGGCCGAGGTCGAGGCGCCCGCTCAGCCCGTAGAACGCGACCGGGTTGCGCCACAGCACCTGCTCCACGTCCTCCTCGCTGAAACCGGCGTGCAGCATCGCCTCGCCGACCCGCCGCGTCTTCAGCGGATCGCTGCGCCCCCAGTCGGCCGCGGAGTTCACCAGGATCCGGTCCCGCTCGGCCCCGTACTCGCGCAACACCCGCACCATGCGCGTCTCGTCCATCTTGGTGTCGGGATAGATCGAGAACCCGAGCCAGCAGCCGCTGTCGGCGGCCACTCGTACCGTGGTCTCGTTGAGATGGTCGAGCAGGACGTGGCGGGTGGGGAGGTCGGATTCGCGGACGACGTCGAGCGTACGGGCCAGGCCCGCGGCCTTGTCCCGGTGCGGGGTGTGCACGAGGGCGGGCAGACCGTGGTCGGCGGCCAGTCGCAGCTGGGCGGCGAGGGCCGCGTCCTCGGCGGGGGTCATCGAGTCGTAGCCGATCTCCCCGACGGCGACGACGCCGTCCTTGACGAGATAGCGCGGCAGCTCGTCCAGGACGGGCACACAGCGCGGGTCGTTGGCCTCCTTGGGGTTGAGGGCGAGCGTGCAGTGGTGGGCGATGCCGTGCTGGGCGGCGCGGAAGGGCTCCCAGCCGAGGAGGGAGTCGAAGTAGTCGTAGAAGCTCGCGGGCGACGTGCGGGGCTGCCCGAGCCAGAAGGAGGGCTCCACGACGGCGCGCACGCCCGCGGCGTACATGGCCTCGTAGTCATCGGTGGTGCGCGAGGTCATATGGATGTGGGGGTCGAAGATGCGCATCAGGACTCCTCGCGGGTCAGGGCCAGTACGCGGACGAGATCAGCCGGCACGGATCGGCCGGCGGCGGTGCGCTCGTGGGCGTAGTCGGTGAGCATGCGGGCCAGCTCGCCGTCGCCCCGCGCCCGGCGTTCCCACTCGGCGACGGCGGCCACGGGAACCCCGGTGAACAGGCACTTCAGCACGGCCTGCCGCCAGCTGTGGGGCGCCAGGTGACGGGCCGCGTACGGGCCGACGGCGGCGGCCACCAACCGGGTGTCGTTGGTCCGCAGAGCGTCCTCGACCAGCGGCACGGCGTCCGCGCCGAGGCGGAGATACGGCAGCGCGAGCAACACGGCGCGCCGCTCGGCGCCCGCCCCCTGCGCGTACAGCCTCGCGGCTGTGCGGGCGTCCGTTTTGGCGGCGTGAAGAAGCAGCATGCGGGCGGCGTCGGCGGGGTGGTGGGGGGCGGGGGTTTGGCCGGCGTCGGCGGGGTGGTCGGTGGCGTGGCTTTGGCCGGTGGCGTGGCTTTGGCCGGTGGCGTGGCTTTGGCCGGTGCCCGGCGCCGGGTAAGGGGGTGTGGCGCGGCGGCAGTGGCGGCCGGCGGAGGCGAAGGCCAGCTCCCATCGAGCCGGGCCGGAACCACCCGGTTCCCTCTGGGCCGCCTCGGCCAGGGCCTTGTCCAGCCACGCTCGCGTGGCCTCGTCCAGTCGCTCGTACAGAGCCGCACGCAGGGCGGTCGGGGTCAGCACCGGACTGCTCCCTCGATCGCGGCGCGCTCGGCGTCCTGGAGGAAGCGGAGGGACGTACGGGCCAGTTCGGGGCCGGCGTGCGAGTGGCGCGGCAGCTCCACCCCGACCAGCCCCCGGTAATCCGTCGCGCGCAGCGCCTCCAGCACCGGCGGGAAGTCGATCTCGCCCTCGCCGAAGGGCAGATGCTCATGCATCCCGCGCCGCATGTCCTCGATCTGCACATGCCGCACCCACCGCGCCGCCGCCCGCACACACTCGGCGGGCGGGGCCGGTTCGAGGCACTGGCAGTGGCCGATGTCGAGGGTGAGTCCGAGGGCCGACGGATCACCGAGCGCCGTGCGGAGCCGGTGGAATCCGGCGAGGTCGGCGAGGAGGTGCCCCGGCTCCGGCTCGATCGCCAGGGCCACGCCCGCCGACGCGGCGGCGACGAGTACGGGCCCGATGGCATCGGCCAGCCGGCGCCACGCGGTCTCCTCGGACTCGCCGGGTGGTGCCGTACCGCTGAAGCAGTGCACGGCCCCCGCCCCGAGCTCGGCGGCCACCCGCACGGCGCGCAGCAACAGGTCGACCCGGGCGTGCCGGGCCTGTGGGTCGGGGTCCAGGAGCGTGGGGTGGTGCTTGCGCCGCGCGTCCAGGACGTACCGGGCGCCGGTCTCGACGGCGACGGCGAGGCCGAGCCCCTCCAGGCGCCGCGCGACCAGGCGGGTACGGGCGGCGAGGTCCGGGGCGAGGGGGTCGAGATGCATGTGGTCGAGGGTGAGCGAGACGCCGTCGTAGCCGAGGTCGGCGAGGAGGGCGAGGGCATCGGTCAGACGCAGGTCGGTCAGACCGTTGGTGCCGTAGGCGAACCGGAGGGGGGCCGAGGCCGGTGTCTTGGTGGTCATGTCGGGCTGACCTTTCGGGACAGTCGGCGAGCGACGGGTACGAGCGCGAGCAACGACAGCGCGGTCCGCTGCGCGCCCGCGCGCGAGGCCAGCGCGGCCTGAAGCGGGATCATGGCGCGAATGCCCCCGCCGACGGCGCGCTGGAGGAGGTACGGGGAGGGGTTGAGCGCGGCATGAGCCAGGGGGCGGGCGGCGGTCGCCATATAGGCGGCGGCGAGGGCGCCGGTGGCCGCCGCGGCCGTGCGTCGGACGACGGCGAGGTGGCGGGCCGGTGGGGTGCGGGTTGGTGCGGCCCGGCCCCCCGCGGCCGGGCGGACGGCCGCTACGGCTGCCGCGATCACGGCACCTCGACCCACACGCAGGCCACGGGCCGGTGAGGTGCGGGTTGGTGCGGCCCGGTCCCTCGCGGCGGTGGTCACGGCGGTCGCGACACCTCGTCCGACGGCAAGCGTACGGCCCGGCCCGGCCACGGCCCGGTCCCCCGCGGCCGGGCGGACGGCCGCTACGGCTGCCGCGATCACGGCACCTCGACCCACACGCAGGCCACGGGCCGGTGAGGTGCGGGCCGGAGCGGCTTGGCGACGGCCTCCGCCCACGGCGGTGGGGAGTGCCATGGGTCCATGGCCGGTCGTGGGCCGTCGGATGATCCCGAAGCCGCGAGCCGGCGGCGCGGCGGCGGCTACGGCGGTGGCCGCCGCCCCGGCGCGCGCCCCGCCCGTGACCGGCCATGGGGCCGGACGCCGGGCGGCCCCCCGACCGCCCGGCGGGTTCTGTGGGGACGGGGGCGAGGTGGGGCGCCTCGCGAGGGACCACGCGATCGCCGCACCGGTGGCGAGCGCCGCCAGTGGCGCCGCCGAGGAACCCCCCACCGCCTCCCGGCGGGAGACCGTGGTCACGGCGAGCGTGTGGGCGCCGAGCAGGGCGGCCGAGGGGAGGGCGCAGCGTACGCTCCCGCCGGAGGCCACGGCGGAGGCCGTGGCGCCGAGGAGGAGGTCCAGGGCGCGGGCCGCGGCCATGGCGGGCGGGCCCGCCGGGGTGTTCTTCAGCGCGAGGTCGTACGCCCACACCGTGCCCGCGAGCACCGTCGCCGTGGTGAGGGCCGGGCGGCCGGCCGCCGCCGCGCAGAGCAGCCCGGCGGCCGTCAGCCCCGTCGCGGCGGCAAGGGCGGCGGCCGGGGCGATACGGCCCGACGGGAGCGGGCGTCCGGGCCGCTCGACGGCGTCGATGTCGCGGTCCGCCCAGTCGTTGAGCGCCATCCCCGCCTCGTACAGGCACAGCGACGCGCAGGCGGCGAGCGCCGTCCCCCGGTTGGGCCCGCACCGCGCCGCCGCCGCGCCCGCGAAGGCGTCACCCGGCACGGTGAACAGGGCCGAGACCCGCAGCAGTTCGGCCCACGGCGCCGCGCGGCGGCCGACGCCGACCGCGCCGGGACGGGGGTGTGGGTCCGTACCGGCCGAGCGGTGGGTGCCGGTGCCGGAGTGGAGGCGCGCGCCACCGTCCGGGCCCGAGCCGGGGGCGAAGCCATGACCCGCGCCGAAGCCGGCGTTCGTGCCGGGGCGCGGCCCCGCCGTGCGGCCAGGGGCACCATCCCGCCCGCGCCCCGCCGTCATCCCCGGCCCCGCAGGCGGGCGGCGAAGCCGGCCAGCGCCGTGTACTGGTCGGCCAGCGCGGACGGGCCCCCGTCCGGGTCCTTGAAGTAGAAGCCGAGCTCCCCGATCGGCCCCGCGAGGCCGACCTCGTGGGCGCGGGCCGTGAGCCGGGCCAGGTCGAGGACGAGGGGCGCGGCGAGGGCCGAGTCACAGCCCTGCCAGATGGTCTGCAGGACCATCCGGGAGCCGAGGAAGCCGTCGAAGGCGACGTGGTCCCAGGCGGTCTTCCAGTCGCCGAGCGCGGGCACGTTGTCGATGTGCAGCTCGCCGTCGGGGAGTTCGCCGAGGGTGTCGGCGAGGACGCGCGCCTTGCCGGCGTTCTTCGCGGCCGCGGCGCCCGGGTCGGCGAGCGCGGCGCCGTCGCCGCCGCCCAGCAGGTTCGTACCGGACCAGGCCCGTACGGCCAGCGCCCGCTGCGCGAACATCGGCGCGAGAACGGACCGCAGGAGGGTCTGTCCGGTCTTGCCGTCGCGGCCGGCGTACGGCAGTCCGGAGCGAGCGGCGGCCTCGCGCAGGCGGGGGTGGTGGAGGCCGGTGGAGGGGGTGAAGTTGACGTACGGGCAGCCGGCGCGGAGCGCGGCCGCGGCGTAGAGGGAGCTGGGCTGCAGGGCGTCCGGGTCCGGCGGAGCCGGTTCGGTGGAGGCGACGTTGACGACGACGGCGCGGGCAAGGCGGTGCGTGCGGATGAAGTCGGCGAGGTCGGCGGCGAAGGCCGCGATCAGCTCCTCCTCGCGCCGATTGTCCCCGGGTTGCGGCCCACCGGGGCGGATCGCGGCGTCGGCGGCGGCGAGTTCGGCACGTACGGCGTCGGGCAGCCCATGCGGGACCACCCCGTCGGCGGCCAGCGCCTCGGCTCGCTTGGGGAGCGGGGTGGTGGCGGTGTCATGCCCGCCGAAAACGAGGTCGGCGAGGGCGGGAAGGCCACTGCCCGCGAACGGCGCGGTCTCGGTCACCATGCCGGTCGCCGGACGCAACCCCGCCGCGACGGCGGCACAGCCGACGACGGCGGTGGTGGCAACGGAACCGCGGGCACCGATGAGCCAGACTCCCGTACGGGGTGCGACGCGGGGGTGAGTGATGTCGTCGGGGCGGGTGGTCACGGGCTGCCTCCCGGTGGGGTGGGGCCGTTACGCGGTGGCGGAGCGCCGATACGCGGTGGCGGAGCGCGGCGATGGGGGTGCGTGGTGACGGGGGTCGTGCGGCTTGGCGGTGGCGCGGGCTGGCGGTGGCGCGGGGCCGGAGGTGGCGCGGGGCCGGAGGTGGCGCGGGGCCGGAGGTGGCGCGGGGCCGGAGGTGGCGCGGGGTTGGCGGTGGTGTGGGGCCGGCGGTGGCGCGGGCTTAGCGGTGGTGCGGGCCTGGCGGTGGTGTGGGGTTGGCGGCTGGTCGGGTCCCGTGCCCGGGGTCAGGGGCCGGAGGCCCCGGGACCGGGCCGCGCCCGAGGGAACGGCGGCGGGGAGGAGGCGGCGTACTCCTCCCCGCCGCCCGCGCCGCCCCAACGGCTCCCCTCGGGCCGTTGGGGCGGCCGACCGGACTAGCCCCTCGGCGGGAGGTCTTTGAGGCGGATGTCGCGGAAGGAGACCTCGTCCCCCTCCCCGTGGTTCTGGATGCCGACGTAGCCCCTCCGCAGGCTTCGCGCCGGGTCCCGGTTGGTGAAGTCGTTGATCCGCACGCCGTTGAGCCAGACCCGGAGCCGCTCGCCCTGGACCCGGATCTCGTAGGTGTTCCACTCCCCCGGCGGGTTCAGCGCGGCGTCCCGCTGGGCGAGGTCGGCGGATTGGAAGCCGTACACCGCCCCGGTGGTGCGATCGGGGGTGTCCGTCGCGTCGATCTGGATCTCGTAGCCGTGGTCGACCGCCGACCAGGGGTCGTCGGAGGCGGGGAAGCCGACGAAGACGCCGGAGTTGTCGTCACCGCTGACCCTCCAGTCGAGCTTGAGCGAGTACGAGCGCAGCTCGCGCGCCCCGTACCAGAGCATGCCCATGCCGCCCGTCGAGGTGAGGGTGCCGGACGCCGGATCGAGCGTGAACCCACCCGGGCCCGCCTGCTTCCAGCCCTTCACCGACGTGCCGTCGAACAGCGGCCGGTAGCCCCGCTCCGGGCGGCAGTCGGCCTGGGCCGCGCCCGTGGCGTAGCGGATGCCGCCCAGCAGATGCTGCCGGAAGGCGGGGTCGGCGTAGGACTCCTTGGTGTGGCCGCCGCCGGTGTAGAAGGCGCGGCCGCCGCGGTAGGTCTGGCACCAGGCGATGGGGTGGTCCTCGCCCATCGTGCCGCCCTGGTACGAGGACTCGTCGAGCGTGGCGAGGACGCGCGCCCGGTCGCGCGGGTTGGTGCGGTAGTTGTACCACTCGTCCGTCCGCTCCCACACCGGCCCCAGATGCGCGGTCGCGGGATGGGCGCGGTCCTCGACGGCGACCGTGGCCGGCTGGATGGCGGGATGGGACTGGAAGTAGGCGCCGACGAGTCCGCCGTAGAAGGGCCAGTCGTATTCGGTGTCGGCGGCCGCGTGGACGCCGACGTAGCCGCCGCCCGCGCCCACATAGCCCTCGAAGGCGGACTGCTGGCCGGCGTCGAGGACATCGCCGGTCGTGGAGAGGAAGACGACGGCGTCGTAGCGGGCGAGGTTGTCGGGGGTGAAGGCCGCGGCGTCCTCGGTGGCGTCGACGGCGAAGCCGCCCCGCGCGCCGAGCTCCTCGATGGCGGCGATGCCGTCGGGGATCGAGTCATGGCGGAAGCCGGCCGTCTTGGAGAAGACGAGGACGCGGTCATCGGGCGCCGAGGACCGGGGCGCGCCGGAGGCGGCGGCGGGCAGGGCTGCCGCGGCGAGCAGCAGCGTGGCCGCCACGGCGGCCAGGCGCGCTCCGCGCCTGGGTCTGGAGTGCGCAGAAGGGTGCGGGTGCATATCCGTCGTGCTCCTTCCTCCGGGCCGGGGGCGGTCGCGGGACCGCCCCCGGCCCCGGTCGTCAGCCGGTGCTGATGGTGAAGTCGTCCAGGTCGTAGAGCGCTCCCGCACCGCCCTTGAAGGCGAGATAGAGCGTGGTGGTACGGGCCGGGGGCGTCCGTAGCGCGGTCGTGACGTCCTGGAACGTCTCCCAGCCCCCGGTCACCGGCACGGTGGCGCTGCCCAGCAGCCGGCCGGTGGGGGATCCGGCGCGGATCTCCAGCGTGCCGCCCGCGCCCGCCGAGGAGACGCGCGCGGTGAGCTGCTTGGCGTTGGCGAGGAGATAGGGGGTGAAGGAGATCCAGTCGCCGTTGTCGATGTCGCCGACCGTCTTGCCGCCGTTCGCCGGGGTGTGGGCGATGACGGCGACGCCCTTGCTGTCGCCGTAGTGCTCGGCCTGCCGGTGCTTGGGCTGGGCGACGTGCTGGTCATGGGTGGTCAGCGGCGGCTGTCCGCCCCCGCCGCCGTCCGTGTACTCGGCGTCGAAGACTCCGAAGATATTGGCGTTGGGGTCGTGCTCGCCGTCGGCGCTGGTCTTGATGGTGCCGGAGCAGCCGTTCGCCGAGGTGACGGGGTGGCCGTGGCTGTCGTGGCCAAGGATATGGGTGACCTTGACCTTGGCGCAGTCGATGGTCCCGGCGGCGCCGTCTTCGGGATCGGTCACCTTCACCTTGAACGGGACCTCGTCACCGAAGGTGAACAGCTGGCCGTCGCCGGGCAGTTGCAGGGTGACCGTGGGCGCGGTGTTGCCCACCGTAAGGTGCACGCTGGCGCTGCCGGTGCGGCCCGAGGGGTCCTTGGCGGTGACGGTGGCGGTGTAGGTGCCGTTCTTAGTGTATCGATGGGTGGGGTGGGGGGCGGTGGAGGTGGCGCCGTCGCCGAAGTCCCAGCTGTAGGTGAGGGTGTCGCCGTCGGCGTCGGCGGTCCCCGCCGAGGAGAAGGCGACCCTCATGGGCGCCTTGCCGGAGGTGCGGTCGGCGCTCACCTCGGCGATGGGCGAGTGGCCGTCGGTGGCGTTCTCGATCCGGTAGAGCGCGGAGTGCTCGTCCCCGCCGAACCAGCTGAGCCCGTAGTCGAGGACGTAGAGCGCGCCGTCCGGGCCGAAGGCCGAGTCCATCACCTGGGTGCCGGTCCACGGGAAGTCGTTGATCTTCTCTACGGTGCCGTCGGGGCCCTGCTCGATCCGCTTGATCCACTTCCGGCCGAACTCCCCCGCGAAGAAGTCCCCGTCATAGCCTGAAGGGAACTTGACCGGGGAGTCGAGCGAGGCGTCGTAGCGGTAGACGGGCCCGCCCATCGGCGACTCGGAGCCGGAGCCGAACTCGGGCACGGAGTCGTTGTCGTAAGGGATCCACGCGGGCTGCGCAGGCGGCAGATCGGTCAGCCCGGTGTTGTGCGGCGAGGTGTTCTTGGGCGCGGCGCAGTCGAAGGCCGCACCGGAGGTGCCGGTGGCGAAGTCGTAGTCGACGTACGGCTTGTTGTCGGCGACGCAGTACGGCCAGCCGTAGTTGCCCGGCTTGGTGACACGGGCGAACTCCACCGCGCCGCCCGGCCCGCGCTTGGGGTCGGCGGCGCCCGCGTCCGGACCGTAGTCGCCGACGTAGACCGTGCCGGTCGGCTTGTCGACGCTCATCCGGAAGGGGTTGCGGAAGCCCATCGCGTAGATCTCGGGCCGGGCCTTGTCGGTGCCGGGCGGGAAGAGGTTACCGTCCGGGACGGTGTACGAGCCGTCGGCGGCCACCTTGATGCGGAGGATCTTGCCGCGCAGGTCATTGGTGTTTCCGGCGGAGCGCTGGGCGTCGTAGGCGGGGTTGCGGTTCGCGCGCTCGTCGATGGGGGTGAAGCCGTCGGAGGCGAAGGGGTTGGAGTCGTCGCCCGTCGAGAGATAGAGGTTGCCGGCGGCGTCGAAGTCGATGTCCCCGCCGACATGGCAGCAGATGCCGCGTGAGGCGGGGACGTCGAGGATCTTCTTCTCGCCGGCGGTGTCGAGCGTTCCGTCCGTCTTGAGAGTGAAGCGGGAGAGGCGGTTGACGCCGTCGAACGGGGCGAAGTCGGCGGCGGTGCCGTCGGTGGGGGCGTCACCGGCGGGGGTGTTGAGCGGGGGCGCGTAGTAGAGGTAGATGGCCCGGTTGTCGGCGAAGCCGGGGTCGATGCCGACGCCCTGCAGCCCTTCCTCGTCGTGCGAGTAGACGGGGAGCTTTCCGGACACCATGGTGTCGCCGTCGGCGTCGGTCAGCCGCAGGGTGCCATCGCGCGAGGTGTGCAGCACGGAGCGGTCGGGGAGCACGGCGAGCGTCATGGGCTCGCCGGTCTCCGCCGCGCCCTTGGCGAGGGTGACCTGCTGGAACTCCTCGGCGGCCGGGGTCGGGCCGGGTTCATGGGCCCCGGCCGGCGGAGCGGTGAACGCGAGCCCCGCGCCGACGAGCAGTCCGCTCGTGAGGAGCGCGAGGGGCCCGCGCAGTCGAAACCTTTTCCTGTGCACGCTGAATCCTCCGGGAAAAGAGGGGGTGTACGGGTGGGCCAGAGGCCGCCGTGACTGGCACAGGCGCGCGCCGTCGCGCCGTTCGGTGACCGATCCGGGGAGAGGGGCCCCTTGTGTGACCGGTACATCTCAAGGACGGTAACTCTGTTTGTCTGGTTCGGAAACCCCTTTGACATATAGCGGGTTGCGCTTCATCCACGGGCAGGACAAAGCGGATCGGGGGCGGGGTGGGGGCGCGGTGCGCGCCCCCACCCGGTCCGGCGGAAGAGGTACCGCTAGTCGCCGCCGCTTCCGAAGGCCGCGTCGAAGGAGGCTGTCGGCGGGTCGAAGTCGTATGCCTTCAGCCGCGCCAGCGCCTCCGGGGCGCCCGTAAGGCGGTCCATGCCCGCGTCTTCCCATTCCACCGACACCGGGCCCGCGTAGCCGATCGAGCGCAGCATCCGGAAGACGTCCTCCCAGGGAACGTCCCCGTGGCCCGCCGAGACGAAGTCCCAGCCGCGGCGCGGGTCGCCCCAGGGCAGATGCGAGCCGAGACGGCCGTTGCGGCCGTCGAGGCGGCGGCGGGCCTCTTTGCAGTCGACGTGGTAGATCCGGTCCCGGAAGTCCCACAGGAAGCCGACGGGGTCGAGGTCCTGCCAGACGAAGTGGCTGGGGTCGAAGTTGAGCCCGAAGGCGGGGCGGTGGCCGACCGCCTCCAGGGCCCGCTGCGTGGTCCAGTAGTCGTAGGCGATCTCGCTCGGGTGGACCTCATGGGCGAACCGCACGCCCTCCGCGTCGAAGACGTCCAGGATCGGGTTCCAGCGCTCGGCGAAGTCCTCGTAGCCGCGCTCGATCATGCCCGGCAGGACCGGCGGGAACATCGCGACCAGATGCCAGATGGACGAGCCGGTGAAGCCGATGACCGTACGGACGCCGAAGGCGGCCGCCGCGCGGGCGGTGTCCGCCATCTCGGCGGCGGCCCGCTGCCGTACGCCCTCCGCGTCGCCGTCGCCCCACACCCGCGCGGGCACGATGGCCCGGTGCCGTTCGTCGATGGGCGCGTCGCAGACGGCCTGGCCCGTCAGATGGTTGGAGATCGCCCAGCACTGGAGCCCGTACTTCTCCAGCAGCTGCCGCCGTCCGTCCAGGTAGCCGGGTTCGGCGAGGGCCCGGTCGACCTCGAAGTGGTCGCCCCAGCAGGCGAGTTCAAGGCCGTCGTAGCCGAAGTCGCGGGCGAGCCGGCAGACCTCCTCCAGCGGCAGATCCGCCCACTGGCCGGTGAAGAGCGTGAAGGGTCTGGGCATGCGGGCCTCCTTTAAGCGGGCACCGGGGTGTAAACGCAGTTCTTCTCCGCGCTGTCCTCGACCGCGGCGAGCACCCGCTGCACCTGCAGCCCGTCCTCGAAGGACGGCTCCGGGTCGGTCCCGGCGGCGATGGCGAGCACCATGTCCCGCGCCTGGTGGACGAAGGTGTGGTCGTATCCGAGGGCGTGGCCGGGCGGCCACCACGCCTCGAGGTAGGGGTGGTCGGGTTCGGTGACCAGAATCCGGCGGAAGCCCGAGTCGGCGGCGGGCTCGGTGTGATCGTGGAAGGACAGCTCATTGAGCCGTTCCAGATCGAAGGCGAGCGAGCCGAGAGCCCCGTTGAGCTCGATCCTGAGCGCGTTCTTACGGCCCGCGGCGAAGCGGCTGGCCTCGAAGGAGGCGAGCGCGCCGGACTCCAGCCGCCCGGTGAAGAGCGCGGCGTCGTCCACGGTCACCGGTCCGCGTCCCTGGGAGACCGGGCCGGCGCCGAGCCCGGCCACCGCCCCCGCCGGCAGTGGCCGCTCCCGTACGAACGTCTCGGTCAGCGCCGAGACGCCGATCAGCCGCTCCCCCGCCAGATACTGCGCGAGGTCGACGATATGGGCCCCGAGGTCGCCGAGCGCCCCGGAGCCCGCGAGCTCCCGCCGCAGCCGCCACACCAGCGGAAACTCCGGGTCGACAAGCCAGTCCTGGAGATAGGTGACCCGCACATGCCGCAGCGCCCCGATCCGGCCCTCGGCCACCATGCGGCGGGCGTGCGCGATCGCGGGCGTACGGCGGTAGTTGAAGCCGACCATCGCCACCTGCCCGCGCTCCCGCGCCTGCCGCGCGGCGTCCGCCATCGCCTCCGCCTCGGCGAGCGAGTTGGCGAGCGGCTTCTCGCACAGCACATGCTTGCCCGCCTCCAGCGCGGCGATCGCGATCTCGGCGTGGCTATCGCCGGGGGTGCACACATCGACGAGCCGCACATCGTCCCGGGCGATCAGCGCCCGCCAGTCGGTCTCGGCGGCGGCCCAGCCGTGCTTGGCCGCGGCGGCCCGTACGGCGTCCGGATCACGGCCGCACACGGCGGACATGACGGGGCGGCAGGGGAGGTCGAAGACGCGGCCCGCGGTGCGCCAGCCCTGGGAGTGGGCGGCGCCCATGAAGGCGTAGCCGACCATGCCGACGCCGAGGGTCTGTGCTTCAGGACTTTCCATGGGACTCCTTCCAGATCGCGATGGATGCGAGGTGGAGCTGGGGCCTGTGGGGGGCCTAGCTGAATCCCGTGGGGAGGTAGTCGTCGACGTTGTCCTTGGTGACGACGGCCGAGTAGAGGGTGAGGGAGGCGGGGATCTCCAGCTCGGCCAGTCCGCCGACGCCCTTGCCCTGGCCGAGCGCGCGGGCGAGGTCGATCGCGGAGGCGGCCATGGTCGGCGGGTAGAGCACGGTGGCCTTGAGCACCGTGTTGTCGGCCTTGATGGCGTCCATGGCGTGCTTGGCGCCCGCGCCGCCGACCATCAGGAAGTCGTCCCGCCCGGCCTGCTGGATGGCGCGCTCGGCGCCGACACCCTGGTCGTCGTCGTGGTTCCACAGGGCGTCGAAGCCGGAGTGGGCCTGGAGCAGCTGGGCCATCTTCGACTGGCCCGATTCGACGGTGAACTCGGCGGCCTGGCGGCCGACCTTCTTGATGTTGGGGTAGTTCTTCAGGGCGTCGTTGAAGCCCGCCGTGCGCTGCCGGGTCAGCTCCAGATTGTCGAGTCCGGCCAACTCGACGACCTTGGCGTTCTTCTTCCCCTTGAGCTGCTCGCCGATATAGCGGCCGGCGTTGAGCCCCATGCCGTAGTTGTCGCCGCCGATCCAGCAGCGGTACGCCTGCGGGGAGGCGAAGATCCGGTCCAGGTTGACGACGGGGATGCCCGCCTTCATGGCCTTGAGCCCGACCTGGGTCAGCGCCTTGCCGTCGGCGGGCAGGATGACCAGGACGTCGACCTTCTTGTTGATGAGGGTCTCGATCTGGCCGATCTGCTGGGCGGTGTCATTGGAGCCCTCGGTGGTCTCCAGCGTGACGTCCTCGTACTCCTTGGCGCGCCGTTTGGCCTGCTCGTTGATGGCGTTGAGCCAGCCGTGGTCGGCCTGCGGCCCGGCGAAGCCGACGGTGACCTTCTTGCCGGGCTTGTCGTCGGCGGTGTTCGCGGCCTGTTTGCCGTTGTCCTTATTGTCGTTGTTCTCGTTGCTGGTGCAGCCGGACGCGAGGAGCGCGCCCGCCGCGGCGGTGCCCAAAAGAAGGTTTCTGCGACTGGTCATGGCATCCCTCATGGCGTCGAACGACCCTTCTGTACCAGGACGGCGGCGACGATGATCGCGCCATTGGCGATCTGCTGGACATCGCTCTGAAGGTTGTTCAGAGCGAACAGATTGGTAATGGTGGTGAAGACGAGGACGCCGAGGACGGAGCCGGTGATGGTGCCGCGACCTCCGCTGAGCAGCGTGCCGCCGATGATCGCGGCGGCGATGGCCTCGAGCTCGTAGAGATTGCCGTTGGTGTTCTGGCCGGAGCCGGTGAGCACGATCAGCATGAACGCGGCGATGCCGCAGCACAGCCCGGACAGCAGATACAGCATCAGCCGCTGCCGCCGGACGTCGATGCCCGCGAGCCGGGCGGCCTCCGCGTTGCCGCCGATGGCGACGGTGCGCCGGCCGAAGGTCGTACGGCCCAGCACCAGCCAGCCGAGGACCGTGACGGCGGCGAAGATCAACACCAGCGGCGGGACACCGAGGACATAGGCGTCCCGGAGCCCCAGATCCAACACCGGCTTGACGGTGACCACCTGGGTCCTGCCGTCGCTGATCTGCAGGGCGAGGCCACGGGCCGAGGCGAGCATGGCGAGGGTGGCGATGAACGGGACCATGCCGCCGTACGCGATGAGCACCCCGTTGACCAGCCCGCAGCCCAGTCCGACCAGCACTGCGCAGAGCAGGATGCCGCCGAGCCCGTAGTCCTGGGTGGCGAGGGTGGTGGCCCACACCGAGGCGAGGGCGACCATCGCGCCGACGGAAAGATCGATTCCGCCGCTGGTGATGACGAAGGTCATGCCGACCGTGACGACGCCGATGACGGACGCCTGGGTGAGCACCAGTTGGAGGTTATCCGTGGTCAGGAACTCAGCGGGCTTGGTGAAGCCGCCGACCGCGACCAGCACCGCGAGCACGCCGACGAGGGACAGATTGCGCAGGTCGGCGAGGCCTCGCAGCCGGCCGAGGGGATCGGTACGGGTGGCCGGTGGCTTGTCCACGGGCCCGGCGGTCAGTGTGGCTCCCGCACCGGGTACGGGGGCGACGTCGGCCGGACTGTGGGGCGCCGGGGTGCTCCCGGGAGAGGTCACGACGGGCTCCCTTCCATCACGAGATCGAGGACGCGGTGCTCGTCCAGCTCCCGCGCCGGCGCCGTATGGACGACGCGGCCCTCACGGAGCACCAGCACCCGGTCGGCGAGGCCCAGGACTTCGGGCAGTTCACTGGAGACGAGCAGCACGGCCATGCCGTCGTCGGCGAGCCGGCGGATCACGGCGTACAGCTCGGCGCGGGCGCCGACGTCCACGCCGCGCGTCGGCTCGTCCAGCAGCAGCACCCGGCAGCCGCGCAGCAGCCAGCGGGCGAGCACGGCCTTCTGCTGATTTCCGCCGGACAGCGTGCGTACCGGCCGCTCGGGGTCATCGGGGTGCAGCGACAGATCGCGGACGCTTCGGCGGGCGGCCGCCCGCTCCGCACCGCGGTCCAGCCAGCCGGCCCGCGAGAAGCGGGCCAGGGAAGAGACGGAGACATTACGGGTGACGGACTCCAGCATCAGCAGCGCCTGCGCCTTGCGCTCCTCGGGCGCGAGGCCGAGCCCCGCCCGTACGGCGGAGATCACGCTGCCGGGGCGCAGCGGACGGCCGTCGACCAGGACGCGGCCCCCGGTGGGGCGGCGGGCGCCGTAGACGGTCTCCAGGATCTCGGACCGGCCCGAGCCGACGAGCCCGGCGAGCCCGACGATCTCCCCGGGCGCGAGATCGAGGTCGACCGGCGCGAACTCCCCCGCCCTGGTGAGCCCTTCGAGGCGCAGCACCGGTTGCTCGGCCGCGGGTGCGGGTGTCGGAGCGGTGGTGCGGCGGGGGAACGCGTACTCGACGTCGCGGCCCGTCATCAGGGCCACGATGTCGCGGGTCGGGGTGGTGCGGGCAGGCAAGCCACGGGCGGCGGCCCGGCCGTCCTTGAGGACGGTGACGCGGTCGCCGATGCGGCGGATCTCCTCCAGCCGGTGCGAGATATAGACGACGGCGACGCCTGCGGCGGTGAGATCGCCCACGATGCGGAAGAGATTGTCCACCTCGTCGGGGTCGAGCGCGGCGGACGGCTCGTCCATGACGATCAGCCGTACGTCATGCGAGAGCGCACGGGCCATCGACACGATCTGCTGCCCGGCGGCCGAGAGCTCGCCGACCAGCCGGCCCGGGCCGATCTCGGGGTGCCCCAGCCGGGAGAGGAGGGCGGTCGTCGCGGCGCGGGCCGCGCGGGCCCGTACGACACCGGCGGTGGCGAGCTCATGGCCGAGGAAGACGTTCTCGGCGACGGACAGCCCCTCCACCAGGTCGAGTTCCTGGTAGATGGTGGCGATGCCGAGGCGCATGGCGGTGACGGGCGACTTGAGGGTGACCGGTGCGCCCCGCCAGACGATCTCGCCGCTGTCGGGCTGATGAGCCCCGGCGACCACCTTGATCAGGGTGGACTTGCCCGCCCCGTTCTGGCCGAGCAGACAGTGGACCTCCCCCGCTTCGACATCGAGATCGACGCCGTCGAGGGCGCGTACGCCGGGGAAGGACTTGGTGATCGCGGACATGGTGAGGAGCGGGCGCGGATCGGGTGGTGCCATGGCGAGCCTCCTCGGCCGTTCGCTTAGGCGGTGTGCGGGTTCGCTACGCGGTGCGGGTTGCTTTCGCGGTGCGGGTTGCTTTCGCGGTGCGGGTTGCTTTCGCGGTGCGGGTTGCTTTCGCGGTGCGGGTGGGGTGCGGCGCGGGTGGGCTGCGGCGCTGTGGCCCGGGTTGCTTTCGCGGTGCGGGTTGCCTTCGCGGTGCCGGTTGTTTTGGCGGTGTGTTGCTTTCGCGGTGCGGTTCGCTGCGCGGCGTGGCGCGGGTGCGGGTGCGGTACCTGGTGCGGCTCGGTGATGTGTGTGCGGTACGTGGTGCGGCTCGGTGGCGTGGGTCGCTGCCTGGTGCGGCTCGGTGCTGCGGGTCGGGACGCGGTGCGGCTCGGTATTGCTGCGGGTCGGTACGTGGTGCGGCTCGGTGGCGTGGGTCACTGCTTGGTGCGGCTCGGTGCTGCCGATCGGGACGCGGTGCGGCTCGATGCTGCAGTTCGCTACGTGTTGCGGCTCGGTGGCGTAGGTCGCTGTCTGGTGCGGCTCGGTGCTGCGGGTCGGGACGCGGTGCGGCTCGGTGTTGCTGCGGGTCGGTACGTGGTGCGGCTCGGTGGCTGGGTCGCGGCTTGGTGCGGCTCGGCCGATCGGGACGCGGTGCGGCTCGGTGCTGCGGTTCGCTACGTGTTGCGGCTCGGTGGCGTGGGTCGCTGCCTGGTGCGGCTCGGTGCTGCGGGTCGGGACGCGGTGCGGCTCGGTGGCTTGGGTCGCTGCTTGGTGCGGCTCGGTGCTGCGGGTGCGGGACGCGGTGCGGCTCGTACATCGACTTGGCGTACACCGGCGGGTCCCGGTGCCGTTCTGGCTGTTCGTCTGCGCTGTTCCTGCGGCGGATACGTACCTGCGGCGTCGGCCGTGGCCGAGTGGTCTCGTGCGGTGTGCTGACAGTGCGCTGTCGTGCGGCGGTGCGGGTGGTGCGGTCTGGGCCGGGCCCAGCGTGTGGCCGACCGTCGGGGCCCGGTCAGGCCGGCCGCCGGGCCGGGGCCCGGTCAGGCCGGGGAGAAGAGGTGGTCGCTGATCAGGCGGGCCGCGCCGGTCACCCCGGCGGCCGGGCCCAGTTCGCCCAGCACGATTGGGAGGTTGCCGGTGGCCAGGGGCAGGGACTGGCGGTAGACCTGGGTGCGGATGGCGGCGAGCAGGGTGTGGCCGAGCCCGGTGACGCCGCCGCCGATCACCACCAGGCCGGGATTGAAGAAGCTGACGAGCCCGGCGATGACCTGGCCCGTTCGCATGCCGCCCTCCCTGATGAGATCGAGCGCGGCGGCGTCGCCCGCCGACGCCGCCGCCGCGACATCCGTGGCGGCGAGACGGCCCGCCGCCTCCAGCCGGGTGGCGAGCTCGGCGGAGCGGCCGTCGCGGGCGGCTGCCTCGGCGTCGCGGGCCAGCGCCGCTCCGCCGAAGTACGCCTCCAGACAGCCGTGGTTGCCGCAGGCGCAGGGGCGGCCGCCGGGTTCGGCCTGGATATGACCGATGTCGCCGGCGCTGCCGGTCGTACCCCGGTAGACCTCACCGCCGACCACGATCCCGCAGCCGATCCCGGTGCCGATCTTCACGCAGAGGAAGTCCTTGACGGAGCGGGCGACGCCCGCGTGCTGCTCGCCCATCGCCATGAGGTTCACATCGTTGTCGACCATGACCGGGCAGCCCAGCTCCTGGCTGAGCGCCTCCCGTACGGGGAAGCCGTCCCACCCCGGCATGATCGGCGGCGCGACGGGGACGCCCTCGGGGAACCGTACGGGCCCCGGCACCCCGATGCCCGCCCCGTCGAACCCCTCCGCCACGCCGGAGGCGCGTAGCTTCGCGGCCATGGCCAGCACCTGTTCGAAGACCGCGACCGGTCCCTCGCGCACATCCATCGGCTGGGTGAGATGGCCGAGAACCTCCAGCTCGGCGTTGGTTACGGCCACGTCCACCGAGGTGGCGCCGATGTCGACGCCGAGGAGCCGCAGGGCGGGCGCGAGCCGGATGTTGTGTGAGCGGCGGCCGCCCCGCGAGGCGGCGAGCCCGTCGGCTATCACCAGCCCGGTTTCCAGCAGCCGGTCGATCTCCACGGCGAGCTTGGAGCGCGAGAGGTCGATCTGATCGCCCAGCTGAGCACGGGAGTTGGGGCCGCCGTCGCGCAGCAGGCGGAGCAGTCGCGCCTGATGCGCGTTCGCGGGTCGTGCCGTCATGCGCCTCACGCTGCCCCTCCCGCCGTCATCGGCATCCCTGTGGTCGGGCTCTCGCACCGGCTTTCACGGGGAACGTAGCAGCGCTTGTCGGGAGTGGGAAGAAGTTGCGCCGCAATCCGTGCAGACTTTCTCCTGCGGCAGGACAAAGAGGAGTCGGGCCCCCGTCAGTCCATCTGGCGCAGATGGCGCATGAGCTGTTCGAAAAGCGCCCAGCCGGAGGCCGAGCTGCCGTCGCCGAGCGGATAGAAGAATCCGGGGCGGGTGGCCGTGCCCAGCGGAACGGGGGCGGCGGGCAGCGGCGTACGCCGGGCGAAGGTCAGGCCGATCTCCTGGGCCTCGTCCGCGCCGAGCGCGAAGCCGACCGGTACGGCGGGCGGTTCGAAGCGGGCGGGCAGGCTCAGATCCCGGCGGGCGGCGCGGAGTTGGGCCAGCAGGGACTGGAGCCGGTGCTCGCCCACCAGGGTGCCGGCGAGTTCGGGCAGGAGGTCCAGCGGCGGGGTCTCGTCGGCGGCGTACCCGACGGCGAGCGTCACATCCTGTTCGACGCCCTGGGCGGTCCGGTCGACGCGCAGCGTGGCGACGGCGGGGCGGTCGGGGCCGCCCGCCACGACCAGCCAGGTGGACTCGGGGGCACGGTCGCGGGCCAGCTCGGTCAGCGCGCGCCGGGACCACGGCAGGTTGACGGGCTCGGCGGTGCTCCAGCCGGCCGGGGGCCCGCCGGTGAGCGCCTCCCACGCGGCCTCCAGCGCTCCGCCGAGCACCAGCCGCTCGTCGGCGGGGTGCAGGGTGCGGAAGGAGAGGGCCAGCTGGCGCTCTCCGGTGTCCTCGACGCCGGTGGTGAAGGCCCGGGCGACCGGGGTCTGCTCCGGGTCCGCCTCGACGGGGGCGAATGCCCCGTCGTGCCAGCGCAGCAGCGCGCCGGACAGCCCGTCGTAGTAGCCGCTCTCCTCGTCCTGGACCACCCACCGGGACGGCAGCCCGGACAGCGAGAGTCGGGTGGGGAGGCTCAGCCGGGAGGCCGCGGGGGTCACGATCTGCAGGCCGCGGTCGCTGACGGCGGCCGCCCGCAGGGCGTCGGACAGCCAGGCCGTCATGGCCACGACCGGCCGGTCCTGCAGGACCACGGCCGCCCGGTGGGTGAGGACGTCGACGGCGGGCTGGGCAGCGGCCGGTGTCGCGGAGGGGGTGACGGCCGCGGCGTCCGCGCCGGTCTCCGGGTCGTCCGCTCGCGCCGCCGCGTCCGGCGGCCAGACCGAGCCGCCGAGCAGATGGGCCAGCCGCCGTGCGAAGGATCCGGCCAGCAGCTCGGCGCGCTTCACCCCCGTGGCCGCCCTGGCCTCCGTCCACCACACGGGCGTCCCGATGCAAGCGGCCTCGGACCCGAGCAGCCGGGCCGTCTCGCCCGCCACCCGCACCAGCAGCGGTGCCTCGATGGACACCAGGGGGCGGCCGGCCTCGTCGCACAGCTGGATCACCGCGCCCTCTCCGGCCGAGCGCACCTCCAGGTCCGGCCCTCCGGCGAGCAGTCCGGCGAGGATGCTCCACACATCGGGCATCCGCTCGGTGAGCGCGATCACGTCCTTCGTCATCGACCGTTGTCCTCCGGCTCCTGTGCCTGCTGTACGAATGCCGTCTGGATCAGGCGGTTCGGCTCGCCCCGCCGGACCAGCAGCCCGCGCCCCGGCGGCTGGGCGGACGCGTACACCCCGGGGAACAGCTGGCCCTCCGTCCGGTCGCCGGTCATCACCAGCGCCGAGGTGCCGCTTTCCCGCAGGTTCATCAGGAACGGCTCGTACAGGGCCCGGGACGTCCCGGCCACTCGCCGCGTGAGGACGAAGTGCAGCCCGATGTCGGGGGCGTGCGGCACATACGGGAGGAAGGGAGCGAGCGGCTGCTGCCCCGCGGTGGAGAGGATGTCGTAGTCGTCGACGAGGATGACGATGCGGGGGCCGCTGTATGCCGAGCCCGATGACGATGCCGGCGTCTGGTGGCCGGTGGTCTCGTCCGGCATCCGCTTGGCGAGCTCGTTGGCGATGCCCGCGGCAAGACCCTCGCAGATCCGGGAGTTGTAGGCGTATCCGCCCTGGTAGGACTCGGGCACCACCTCACGCAGACCGCGCCGCGGATCCATGATCCCGAAGACGAGGTCCTCATCGGAGTGGCGCTCGGCGAGCCCCTGGGCTATCAGCCGCAGCAGATTGCTCTTGCCGCACTCGTTGTCGCCGAGGATCAGCAGATGCTGGTCGCGCTCGAACAGATCGAGCAGCACCGGCGCCAACGCCGTCTGGTCGACGCCGATCGGCACCCGGCGCGGCTGGGCGGCCACCGAGGGCAGCGACTCGGCGGGCACCCGCGCGGGCAGCACCCGCACCCGCTGGGCCGTCTCCCCGGCCCACGCCGCGCTGATGGACCTGGCGGCCTGATCGACGGCCGTGCCCAGATCGGCGGTGGCGCCGCTGCCGTCCAGCCGGGGCAGGGCGATCTGTGCGAAGAGCTTGCGGTCGGTCAGCGCGCGGCCGGCGTCGTCGGGGGTGAGGGTCTCGGCGAGCTTGCGGTCGATGCCGCTGTCGCCCGCGTCGTTCAGCCGCAGCTCGACCTGGGTGCCGAAGGTCGACTGATGGCCGATGCGGACGTCGTTCCAGCGCAGCATCCCGGCCACGACATGGATGCCGTAGCCGCCGCCGCGCTTGAGCAGATCGCCCACGGGGTCGTCGAGGGCCTCGAAGTCGTCGCGCAGCGCCCCGAATCCGTCGATCAGCAGCACAATCTCGGTGGAGGCCAGCTGGGGCAGCGCTCCGGTGGCGCGCAGCTCGCGAAGCCGCTCCACGGAGTCGATGCCGTGCTCGCGGAAGATCTCCTCGCGGGCGTCCAGCATGCCGCGCACCTCCTCGACCGTGCGCGTGGCGCGCTCCCGGTCGGCCCGCCCGGCGACGCCGCCGACGTGTGGCAGCGCGGCGAGCGCCTGCAGTCCGCCGCCGACCAGGTCGAGGCCGTAGATGCCGACCTCGCGCGGGGTGTGGGTGAGGGCGAGGGACAGCGCGAGGGTACGCAGCAGGGTCGTCTTGCCGGACTGCGGCCCGCCGATGACGGCGGCGTGGCCGCCCGCGGTGGTCAGGTCCAGGACCCACTCCCCCTGCCACTGCCGCCCCGGATCGTCGAGCAGGCCGAGCGGCACCTTCATCATCCCGGGGCGCCGGGCGAGCTGCATGCCGCGGGCCGCGTCGACCTCGATCGGGCCGGCCGCGCTGTCCAGCGCGAGCGCGGCGGGCAGCGGCGGCAGCCAGATCCGGCGGACGGGGTGGGCGGCGGCGCGGAGCTGATCAACCATCACCGACATCACGGTCGGCCCGGGGTCGCGCTTGCGCTTGCTCACGCCGGGGGTGTCGTCCCCGGCGGGGAGCGCGTCGTCCGGCTCGGCGAGGGTGTTGTAGGCGGGGTACGGGAGCGCGGCGGGGCCGGTGTCCTCGGCCTTGCACAGGGCGGGCCCCCGGTACGGGCCGGAGACATAGCTCGCCTTGAACCGCTCGTACGCGGTGGTGTCGACCTTGAGATAGCCGAAGCCGGGCAGCGGCGGCAGGTAGAAGGCGTCGGTGGTGTCGAGGACCGTGCGGCTCTCGTCGGCGGAGAAGGTGCGCAGGCCCAGGCGGTAGGAGAGATAGGTGTCCAGGCCCTTGAGCTTGCCGCCCTCGATCCGCTGGCTGGAGAGCAGCAGATGGACGCCGATGCTGCGGCCGATGCGGCCGATGGACAGGAACAGGTCGATGAAGTCGGGCTTGGCGGTGATGAGTTCGCCGAACTCGTCGATGACGACGAACAGATGCGGCAGCGGTTCGAGATCGGGCCTGGACGAGTCGCGTACGGCGGCGTACTGCGAGATGTCGGCGACGTTGCCCGCGTCCTTGAGCACCTGCTGACGGCGTTTGACCTCGCCGGCGAGGCTCGCGTGCACGCGCTCGATGAGGCCGACCTGGTTCTCGAGGTTGGTGATGACACCGGCGACATGCGGCAGTCCGTCGAACGGAGCGAAGGTCGCGCCGCCCTTGTAGTCGACCAGCACCAGCGCCAGGTCCTCGGGCGGATGACTGGCCACCAGGGCGAGGACGAGGGTGCGCAGCAGCTCGCTCTTGCCCGAACCGGTGGCGCCGACGCACAGGCCGTGCGGGCCCATGCCCAGCTCGGCGGACTCCTTGAGGTCCAGCAGCACCGGCTCGTGCCCGTCGCTGATGCCGATCGGCACCCGCAGGAAGGAGCGCTCGCCGCGCGGCGCCCAGGCGCGGGCCAGGTCCATGGCGCCCGGGTCCTCGATCCCCAGCAGCTCGGCGAAGTCGACCGGCCCGGACAGCGGGGCGTCCCCCAGGGATTCGGCCGACAGGCGCAGCGGCGCCAGCATCCGCACCAGGCCCTCGGCCCCGGCGGCGGTGACGTCGTCGATGGTCCCGTGGGCGGTGACGGGCCGCTCGCCCCGCAGATCCTCGACGGTCACCTCGTCGTCGTGGACGGTGATGCGGACCGACACCTCGCCCGGCTCGGCCACCCGCTCGGCGACCAGGTGCAGCACGGTGACGCCCATGTCGTGGGCGGCCACGGCCTCGTCGGGGCGCGGCAGTTCGCCGGCCTCCTCCCCGTACGCGTCGCTGATGACCAGCAGGCGGCCGGTGAGCCCGAGGGCGTCCTTGCCGGACAGGCCGCGCCGTACCTCGGCGGCATACGCGGCGCGCTGCCGCAGGTCGTGGCCGAGGAGCCGGGCGAGCTGGACCAGGTCGGGGGCGATACGGCGGGCGGCGACCGGGCCGTCCCGCTCCTCGGGGTCGAGGATGTGCGGCAGCCACTTGAGCCAGGCCCAGTCCTCCTCCAGCCGGTCGCCGGGGGCCGCGAGGGCGAGGTCGACATCGTCCGGGGCGTGGCCGACGGCGGTCTGGACGAGCAGGGCGCGAACGACCCGCAGCACCGCGGCCCGCTCCCCCACGACACTGACATTGCCCGCGCGGTCCAGCGGCACGGTCAGCGGCAGATCGGTGACCATGCCGTAGCGGCTGACCAGGGCCCCGGCCTCGTTCAGCATGAACGGGTCGGGCGGGGTGAGCACGCTGCCCGCCTGCCGGCTCACGGTCAGCGGGCGCAGCGGCATCTCGCCGGTCCCGATCCGGGCCCGCAGGAAGTCGGGGTCGGTGCGGCGCCGCTCCCACAGCCGGGCCGGGTCGCGCGCGATGTCGTACAGCGCCTGCGGCGGCGGGTCCAGCACCCGCGCGGTGCCGCGCCAGGCACGCTCCTCGGCGGTCAGCTCGTCGCGCAGCTCCTCCAGATACTCCAGATAGCGCTCGCGCTGCTGGCGGCGGGTGCGCTGGGCCCGTCCGCGCTGAGAGAACAGCAGACCGACGGCCCCGATCACCGTGACCACGAGGACCAGGGCACCGATGGCCGCGAACTGGCCGCTGCGCAGCACGGTCATCATGACGACCGAGCTCATCACCCCGGCGATCGGCAGCAGCGACATGGCAGCGCCGGCCGCCTTGCCCTCCGGGAGGTTCGGTGGCGCCTCGATGGTGCGCGCCTCGGGCTCGGGCAGGGGGCGGGTGGTCCGGGCGGGCCGATGGACGAGACGGATCGTCATCGCTGTCCTCCCCTGTCTCGTACGGCTCGGTCCAGCAGTTCGGCGGCGAGGCGTCCGGCGGCCAGCCGGGTGGACTGGGCCAGCAGTTCGGTCCGGATCGCGCCGCCGGCCGCCAGGTGGCGGTCATAGGGGACGGTCATCACCAGTACCCCGGTCTCGCCGAGATGTCGCCGGGCGATGTCCATGTCGATCGCGGTGTCGGGCGAGGACTCGGTCAGGGCGACCACCGTCCCGGGCAGCATGGGGCGCGGCACCGCCGCCATCCAGTCCAGGACCGTGCGGGTGCTCGCCACGCCCTCCACGGTGGCGGGCGCCACCAGCACCCGGGCCTGGACGGTGTCCAGGGCGGTACGGGCGAGTTCGCCGGGGAGCGTCTCGCAGTCGACCACGGTGATGCCGAAGTAGCGGCGCAGCGCCATCGTCACGCTGCGGTAGGCGGGGATGTCCAGCGGGGTGCCGATCTTCCCCTGGCTGCCGGGCAGCAGCCAGCCGCCCTCGGGCAGTTGGACCAGATAGCCGCTGATCTCCGCGAACTGCATGGCCGGGGTGACGACTTGGGCCACGTCCCCGCACGTCCAGCGGACGGACTCGGCGCCCAGCCGGACGGGGAGGGTGCCGAGCGCGGGGTCCGCCTCGAAGACGAGGACCGGATCCTGACGGTAGTGGGCGAAGGTGAGGTTGAGGAGGGCGGCGACGGTGGTCTTGCCCGCGCCGCCCCGGATGCTGGTGACGGCGATCTGCCGCCCGGTGGTGACCGGTTGCTGCAACGCCTGGGCGACCTGGGTGGCCTCCTCCACCTCACGGGAGGCGGACGAGGCGACGAGCCGGCGCAGGGTGCGCCCGGCGCGTCGGCTGACCGGATCGCCGCTGCGGGGCTTGCCCTGGGCGAGGGCGAGGCGGGGGTCGATGGGCGGTACCGGGGTGGGGGCGGGGAGATGGCGGGGGCGCGGCTGGGGGCTCCGGTCAGCGGGGGTGGGTCTCGGGGGTGTGGTGGGCTTCGCGGGCGTGCCGGGCGTGCCGGGCGCGTCGGAGCGCCGGGGGTCGGCGGGCCGGGGGCCGTCGGAGCCCGCGGCGCTCCGGATCCCGGCGTCGCTCTTCCCGTTCCCCGGTACGGCCTCGGCTCCCGGAGCGGCCCGGGTTCCCGGTCCGGCCTTGGGGGCGGGCGCGTCCCGCAGCTGACGGAGCAGCTCGCCCTGCCAATCACCTCCACCCATGGCGGTTCTCCCTCGGCTCGTAACGGGCAACGGTCTCAGAACGCGTCGAGCAGTCGCTCGTACACGCCGAACGCCCCGACGACCAGCGGGAACAGCACGACGACCCCGACCGCCTCGACCAGGTCCACGACCCGGCGGAGCCGGATGCGGACATGCTCGGGCGGCCGTACGGTCAGCACGCCGAGCGGGAGCAGTGCGGCGACGCCGAGCGCGGCCAGCGGCCCGTACGGCTTTCCGTCGACAGCGTCGATCCACAGGACCACCAGGCGGACCAGCAGCACCATGGCCGCGGCGAGCAGCGCCACCACCTCAGCCGCCAGCGGGTACGCCCGCGACCGGGACAGCAGCACGACGGCCAGGACGACAGTGAGCGGCACGGTCCATGGGGAGGGGTCGGTGACGGCGAGCAGCCCGGCGGCGGTGGCGGACACGGCCGTGACGACCGCGGCGAGCACCAGCCCCCGATGGGTCGCGGCGAGCGCGGTCTCGACCTCGTGCCGGCTGACCGAGGCGCCGCCGGAGCGCCGGTCGTCGAGCCCGGTGAGCCCGGCGGCCGTCAGCGCGATCCGGGGCAACAGCCCGAGCGCGACGACGGAGACCACGGCGAGCACCGCGCCCAACCGTGCCTGCCCGCCATCCGTATGGGCACCGTCCTGCAACGCGCCCACGAGCTCCCACACCCCGCCGGTGACGACGACGGCCCCGGCTCCGACGAGCCCGCCTCGCCCGACCGCCGAGGAGACTCCGAGCAGCAGCAGTGTCACCGCGACCGCCCCGGCCACCCCGGCGAGCCGGGCCGCCCCGCCCCACCCGTGGGCGTCCGCGGCCGCCCAGGCGGCGAGCACCCCGAGCGCACCGCCGGTGAGCACGAGCGTCGTGCCCAGCTCCCGGTTGCGCAGGCGGGCGGCCCCGGCCCCGGCGAGCGCCATCAGGGCGGCGGCCGCCGTCAGGGCCGTCGCCACGCCGGAGTCCGAGAGGCTGCGGCGCGCCAGCAGCCCGACGGCGACCGCCAGCGCGAGAGTCGCGGCGCTCGCGGTCCATTGCCGCGCTGCCGCCGACCACCGCCAGGCCCGTACGTCCAGATTCTCGGCCACCTCGTCGGTGACGTCGTGCACCACGGGCGCGGCCGGAACATCCCGCTCCCGCACCAGCCGCAGCACCGCCCCGTCGGGGATCGACGCGGAGGCGAGCGTGGCGTCCTGACCCAGGACAACGCCGTCGGCGGTGACGAGATGCCGCAGCATCGGCCGCTCCGGCACCTGGTCGTCGACCAGTCGCAGCACCTCCGGCAGCAGCCGGCCGACCGGCTCGTCGGCGGGCAGCACGATGTCCACCCTGCGCCGGTCCCCGACCAGGGTGACCCGGCTCAATTCCGTCCGCCGCGTTTGCTTCGCCGCCCCCACGTTCACCACTCCGCCGAACTTCTCATCTCGGTTTTCACGGCCGTCGGCGCGGGCGTGCTCACGCCCGGCCCCGGACTGCCCTGCTTGCCGATCTTGTCGGAGATGAACGACCACCCCACGCACCCGGCGCACAGCACCGCCGCGATCGCTATTCCCGCGAACATCTTCCCCAGGTTCTCATCCGCCGAACGCCGCCCGCGCTGCGCGCCGTACAGCAACGCGTCCCGGATCCGCCGGCGCCGTACCGACACCGACTCCAGCAGCTGGTTGTCGTACTCCCGTGCCATCAGCCCTCACGCTCTGCGAGTTCGCGCACGGTCGCGAGGTCCGGGGCCGTCGTACGGGAACCGGGGACCACCCGGCCCATCCGATGGTCTCCCGGGTCGCGGGAGAGCTCGACGAGAGCCGCCGAGGGCGACAGCCCGTGCTCCTTTGCCTCCCGGAGCCGTTCCAGCCAGCGGAGTCCGGCTTGATAGCCCGCGTCCTCGGCAGCGTCACGGGGTTCATAGCTGGCCGCGCCCTCGGCGTCCGCGGCCCACAGGTAGCCGAGGACGCCGTGCTCACCGGCGACCGCGACGTACTCGACCTGTCCGTTTGCCGTCTTCGCGTATCCGTCCCCACCGAGACCCGACCCGTGGTAAAAGACCCGGTTTCGATAGGGGATTTCAAAGCTCCCCCAGACATCTGAAGCGGAACCATCGTCTTCGAAGTAGTTGTCGACTCCGGTTTCGGTCGGTTTTCCGAACCAGCTGGGGTCGTCCGGCTCGGTGTCGTCGCCGATGAGCTCCGACATGTCCCTCAGCGCCGCCGCGAGCCGCGGGTAGTTCGCGGCGTGGACGGCCTCCTGCTTTCGGCCGCGCAGGTCGTACGGCAGCCACGCGTCGGAGAACGTCGCAAGGTACACGGTGAAATAGCCGAGCATCACGGACGTACCGAGCGTGAACATGCGCTCCTCGCGATGCTCCGCGCCGTCCTCGCTCAGCCATACGCCAGGGCAGGAGATGTCCGCTTCCACGGCGCCAAGCTCACCGGGCCGACGCGCCCCCTTGACCTGGGCGATCAGGCGCGTCCCGACAGCGTCGTCCACTTCGAGGTCGCCCCGGAAGAGGTAGTTTTTCGGATTTCCGGCCTCCGGGATGGAAACGTGTACCCGGGGGCGGCCGACGGCAAGTCCGTACCTGGCCAAGACAGAGAAAGCACTCAGGACACCCGAGAGGCTCTTCTCGATCCAGTCCTCGGATTCTCCTTCATGCCCCCAGGTCCATCGGGCAATAGGCGTTGAAGCGATCACGGCGCTCCTCCAGGCATGAACTTACCACCAGGGGGAATCATCAGACTTCCGTCCTCGACGCGAATAATGAATTGCACGTTACGCGTGCCGTAAATCTCGTTCAACCGCCGGGCCATGTTATCGGCGCTGAGGTCCGCCAACGTACCCTTCGTGTCGACCACGAACGTCTGCACATCAGCGTGCGAGCCGGTGAGTTGCTTCATGTTCTCGAAGATCTTCTTGACCACCTTCTTAGGATTGCTGACCTCCTTGAACTGGTAGCCGTAGGTCGTGCCGTCGTGGCCGCGAGCCAGCACGTCCAGGTCGGTCCCCTGCTCGCAGCTGACACCGGGCTCGATCTCGAAGCCGCCCTTCGCCTCGAACGAGATGTCATGGATCCCCTGGGCGTGCAACCGGTCGGCGAGGCGGAACTGGTCCACGGCCCCGCTCATCATGTTCGGCTTGGCCATGCTGGAGATCACCTGGTGGTAACCGTACGAGTCCTTGTACCGACCGGACGCGATCGAATCGGCGATCCCCTGTCCCGCCGGATCGCGGGAGAGGTTATCCAGCACCCTGTCCAGGTCGGCCGACTTGACCTTGGAGCCTCGCAGCTGATCACGAATCAGCTCCTCGGTGCGGCCGCCGCGTTCGAACGGCCGTGGCTCCTCCGCCGGGAGACCGTCGTGCGGGCCGCCGGGGTCGTGCGGGCCGCCCGGACCGCCCGGGTCGTGCGGGCCACCGCCACCGCCACCGCCACCGCCACCGCTTGCCGACGGCTCATGGCCGGGGGTGCCGCTCTCGTGGACGGAGGGCTGCCCGCCATGGCCGCCACCCGTACCGTGCCCGCCGCTTCCGCCGGGCTGGTCATGGCCTCCGGTGCCCGCCGGCGGCTCATGGCTCGCCCTCGGCCCCAGATCGTCGCCGACCCGCCCCGCCTCGTGGCCGGGTCCGCCCGCGTGCACCAGCTCCGGCTGCTGGGCCTGTTGCAGCTCGTGGCCGAGGCGCTGGAGCGCCTCGCGGTCGGCGGCGGAGAGCTCGGACGGGATGGGCTTGTCGACGACCGTGCCGTCGGGCCGCACCAGAGCCCCGTCCTTGCGCAGGATGTTGCCGTCGGGCAGCTTGACCGAGCCGTCGGGGTGGAAGACGGTGTCGTCCGGGAGTTTGAAGGAGCCGTCGGGGAGTTCGAGACCGCGGCCGGCGTGCAGATTCTTCAGATGGCTCAGCAGGTCGCCGACCTTGAGCTTGCCCAGTCCCATGCCCGCGCCCTTGAGGACGTAGGTCATCGGGTCCACGATCTTGCCGACCTTGCCCGCCGCGCTGATCGCCTTCGCCGCGGCGCCGGTCTTGCTGGCCGCGCCCGCGCCGTCCGTGGCGATGACCGTGATCACATTGAAGGTGACCGCTCCCGCCGCGCGGGCCGGGTTCTTGCTCCACTCGTCCCACGCCACCAGCGCCTTGCCGGTCTCGATGACGGCGTGCTTACTGTCCTTGAGGAAGCCCGGCAGCATGCTGTCGGGGGTCACCCACAGCGCCGGGCCCAACGACAGGCCCACCGCCAGCTTGCCCAGGTTCGTCCAGGCGCCCTTGAATGCCTCCCAGCCGCCGAATCCGACCAGAGTCCCCAGCCCCTTGAGGGTGCCCCACACGCCGTCGACGATGAACCCGTCCCACACAAAGCTCTTGATCCAGTGACCGACCTCCCATACATGGTGCTTTTCGGACTCCTGGGTGCCCCAAGGCGTCTCCTCGGCGTGGCCGAGGTCGTCGGCCTTGTAGCCGTACATGCCCGGCTTGTGAGAGCCGTCGTCCAGGGTCCAGCGGGTGCCGCCGACCAGGGCGCTGATCGTGTTGGCGGCCCGCCGCTCGGCATCCCAGAACGCGGCCGTGGCCGAGGCCACGTCATGCATCAGGTCGTTGTTGCGCTGGATCTTGTCCCCGTCGTACTTCCAGTCGTCCCCGTCCCCGCAGTCCTTGACGAACTGCGCCGCGTCCGCTTTGAGCCGCTTGAGCCGCTCCACGATCGGACGCACCTCGGTGGCGTACGCGTTCAACGCCCGGGTCACCGACTCCAGCTTGGTGGCGAACCCGTCCGCCTTCTCCTTCACCGGCTTGGTGGTCGCGAACAGCCGCTCCGCCTCCGGCGCCGTGTAGTACGCCGACAGGCCCTGGAACTCGTCATGAATCCCCTGACCTGTCTTACGGATATCCCCGGCGTCCTTCGCCAGCGCAGGCGAATCCTTCTCCAACTGCTCCAGATTGCCCGTGAACTCGGGTACGTCCTCGGGCTTGATCATTTCGGACCGTTCTGGTGCTCTTTTCCGCCGGGGTTCAGATCAGGGGCCTTGAGCGCCTCGCGCTGTGCGTCCGCCGCCATACCGAGGTCCCCGTCGATATAGGCGGTTGTCGCGTCCACGGTCCCTTTGATCGACTTGCCCGCACGGGCGGCCACGTACTTGATGTCGTCCTGGGTCTTCTGCGCGAACTCCGCCAAGGCCGCGCCCACCGGGCCGCCTTCGGGCCTTTCGCCACCCATGCTCAGCGTCCCGGCGGACGTGGCCGCGCTCTCCAGATTCGTCCCGTAGGACTTGGCCTGCCCCTCGATGTCGTCGGCGACATTTCCCGTCTTGATCAGGACACCCTTCACGCCACCGGTGTCGATGTCCCAGCCGTTCCGCGGCTTTCCCACCACGTCCCCCTTTCGGCCTCAACGGCGCGCGGCGCCACGCCTGTTCACCCGATGGCGTCCACCGCGGACTTCGCCCTGGACAGCGTCTGCTGGGCGGTGCCGTCGTTCTTCTCCAGCGTGGACTTCACCAGGTGGATGATCTGCCGCACCTCGGCCGCCGACTTGTTCCAGCGCGCCTCCTTGCCGTGGTACTCATCCGCCACACCGTCGGCCGTGAAGTCCGCCATCGCCGCCTTCACCGCGCGGTCCCGGTCCGTGAGCACCCGCTCCAACTGACCGATGATCCCGCCGAGGCTCCCCTGCACCTCACTCGAGGCACCCGTGTCGTAGCTACGCCGATCCTGATTCGCCATCGCTCATCACCCCCGTGAGATTCAGCGGCCGGTGAAACGGGCCGCGTCGAAATTGGCCGCGGCCATCGTCTGCCGCGCATTGTCCGCCGACTCGACATCGCCGCCGCCGAATGCCTTGTCCATCCCGGACTGCCCGCCCAGGATGTCCCGCAGCGAACCGTTCAAGGCCGCGGTGATCTCGTCCGCATTCCGCTTGAACTCATCGAACGCCGCCTTGCCCGCACCGTTGAAGCGGCCCTCCAACGGCTGCGCCGCGGCGATCAACTGCCGGATCAGCCCCCCGAGATCGTCACTCGACCCGGACGTCTGCCCCACCAGCGTCGACAGCGCCGAGCTGCCCATATCGAACTTCACAAACCCACCCCCGTCGGATAGTCCCGTGCCGTTCCCGGATCCATGCTCCCGTTTCGGATCCCGCTCAACCCAGTATGACCCGGACCACCGACAGTCTCTCAACCGCTCCGTAACAGTCGTCCGCCCATCCCGTAACAACCCCCGGTGGCCGCACCCGCCCCGGCCACTACGGAGTCCAGGATCCAGCGCCTCCAGCGCGGAGCGGACCGCGTCGAGCGCGAACTGGACCTGATCCTCGATCACTTGGGCATCGAGGCGACCGAGCCCGGACTGGAGCGGGTGACGGCCCTCCTGCGCGAGGGAAAGAAGATCGAGGCCATCAAGGTCTACCGACAGCTCACCGACGCCGGCTTGAAAGAGGCCAAGGAAACGGTCGAGCGCCTGGACGCGACGCGGACGTGACGCCGCCCGGAAATGATGCTCGGCGCCACGCAGAGGTGATGCTCAGGACCGCTCGCGCTCGTGGTAGGTGCGGCGGGTGTGTTCGGTGTGGGCGCGCATGACCTCGGTGGCGCGCTGTTCATCGCGGGCGGTGATGGCCGCGATCAGCTCGCGGTGCTCGATCCAGGACTGCTT
Organism: Streptomyces sp. NPDC005393; assembly: GCF_040606675.1. Lineage (NCBI taxonomy): Bacteria > Bacillati > Actinomycetota > Actinomycetes > Kitasatosporales > Streptomycetaceae > Streptomyces > Streptomyces sp. NPDC005393. The sequence continues at coordinate 63,446 of NZ_JBEXFG010000036.1, forward strand.
GCCGCGCTGGCGGGCGACCGGGGTGTAGTACCAGCGGACCCTGCGGTCCACCTGGGCGGCCAGCTCGGACAGGACCGCGTTTCCCGCGAGCTCCATCACCTTGGCGTGGAACTCGGCGTTCATGGCGACCGCACCGTCCACATCGTCGTCGAGCACCGCGCGCTCGCCCTTCGCGCACAACTCCTCCAGCACCGCGATCCCGGCCGAGCCGGCGCCCGCGGCGGCCAGCCGCGCGGCCTCGGCCTCCAGGAGGGTGCGGACGGTGAGGAGCTGATCGGCCTCCTCCTCGGTGGGCTCGTGGACGAACGCGCCCTGGGCGGGGCGCAGATCGACCCACCCCTCGGTATTGAGCCGCTGGAGCGCCTCGCGCACCGGCTGGCGGGAGACGCCGAGATGGCCGGCGAGCTCGCTCTCCACGAGATGCTGGCCGGGGCGGAGGGCGCGCGTGGTGATGAGTTCCAACAGCGCCTCGTAGACGCGCTCACGGAGCGGACCGGGCCGCTCCAGCTTCGGCACCGCACCCTGCGGCAGTCCCTTGGACAGCATCGCGCCCCCTCTGGGTCGGCGTTCGCCGGATTCCCGGATTGGTTATTGTCTACAGTCTACCCATACTGTTCACGGACTCGCGTCTGACATCTGGTCACACCGTTGTTGAATCCTTAAAGTCCGGGCATGCTCTCCACCGACCGTCCGGGCCCACTCCACCGCTCCCGCACCCTCGCCCCACCGGGCTGGAGCCGATGGCTGGTGCCGCCCGCCGCGCTGTCCGTCCATCTCGCCATCGGCCAGGCGTACGCCTGGAGCGTGTTCAAGCCGCCGCTGGAGTCCTCCCTCGGCCTCTCCGGCACGGCCAGCGCGCTCCCCTTCCAGCTGGGCATCGTGATGCTCGGCCTGTCCGCCGCCTTCGGCGGCACGCTCGTCGAACGCAACGGTCCGCGCTGGGCGATGTTCGTCTCGCTGGTCTGCTTCTCCTCCGGCTTTCTCATCGCCGCGCTCGGCGCCGCCACCCGCCAGTACTGGCTGGTCGTCCTCGGCTATGGCTTCGTCGGGGGGATCGGGCTGGGCATCGGCTACATCTCCCCCGTCTCCACCCTGATGAAGTGGTTCCCGGACCGGCCCGGTATGGCCACCGGCATCGCCATCATGGGCTTCGGCGGCGGCGCGCTGATCGCCTCCCCCTGGTCCACCCGGCTGCTGGAGCACTTCGGCACGGACAGCGGTGGCATCGCGGCCACCTTCCTGGTGCACGGCGTGACCTACGCGGCCTTCATGTCACTCGGCGTACTGCTGGTGCGGGTGCCGCCCGAGGGCTGGCGGCCCGCCGGCTGGGAACCGCCGCGCACGCTGGGCCGTCTGGTCAGCGCGGCCGACGTCTCCGCGCGCAACGCCATCCGCACGCCGCAGTTCTGGTGCCTGTGGGTCGTGCTGTGCATGAACGTGACGGCGGGCATCGGCATCCTGGAGAAGGCCGCCCCCATGATCACCGACTACTTCGCGGACACCGGAACCCCCGTCACCACCTCGGCCGCCGCCGGCTTCGTCGCCCTGCTCTCGGCGGCCAATATGGCCGGGCGGCTGCTGTGGTCGTCCACCTCCGACCTCATCGGCCGCAAGAACATGTACCGGATCTACCTGGGCGCGGGCGCGCTGATGTATCTGGCCATCGCGCGGATCGGGGACTCCTCCAAGCCGCTGTTCGTGGTGTGTGCGCTGGTGATCCTCTCCTTCTACGGCGGCGGCTTCGCGACCGTACCGGCGTATCTGAAGGACCTGTTCGGCACGTATCAGGTGGGCGCGATCCACGGACGGCTGCTCACCGCCTGGTCCCTGGCCGGGGTCCTCGGTCCGTTCATCGTCAACAAGGTCGCCGACCACCAGGAGGCGGCGGGGAAGACCGGCCCGGGTCTCTACTCCCTCTCCCTCACCATCATGATCGCGCTGCTCATCGTCGGCTTCCTCGCCAATGAGCTGGTACGGCCCGTCCATCCGCGCTACCACGAGCCGGTCGCCGAGGCGGGGCCCGTCGATGCCGTGACCGCCGAGAAGGGAGCCGGCCGATGACCGGGACGATGAGGAACCGCACCGCGCTCACCGTCGCCGTCTGGGCCTGGGTCGTCCTGCCCTTCGGCTACGGGGTCTATGAGCTCGTCCGCAAGGCCACTCAGCTCTTCACGGGCTGAGCCGGGCTGAGCCGAGGGGGGTTGAGGGGTCGCACGACTCCTTGACCCCCTCCGGAAGCATACTGTATTCAATATTCTGTCGACGATGGCTGGATGACCTGGTTCCCGTCGCACAACGCTCAAACGCTCGGTCCCCTCAACCGAACGGAGAGTCCCACCGTGAAAGTCGCAGTTGTCGGCGCCGGTGCGATCGGCGCCTTCGTCGGAGCCGCCCTGCACCGCGCGGGCGCCGAGGTCCATCTGCTCGCCCGTGGCCCGCACTTGGCCGCGCTGCGGCGGGACGGCGTGGTGGTGCGCAGCTCCCGCCCGGACCTCGACTTCACCGCGCGCCCGGCGGCCACCGACGACCCGGCCGACATCGGCCCGGTCGATTACGTCTTCCTGGGCCTCAAGGCCACCTCGTACGCGGCGTGCGGGCCGCTCGTACACCCCCTGCTCCATGACCGTACGGCCGTCATCGCGGCCCAGAACGGCATCCCCTGGTGGTACTTCCACGGGCTCGACGGCCCGCTGGCCGGCCACCGGATCGAGTCCATCGACCCCGGCGGCTCCGTGTCGGCCGTACTCCCGCGAAGACGCGCCATCGGCTGCGTGGTCTACGCGGCCACCGAGATCGAGGCCCCCGGCGTCGTACGTCACTTGGAGGGCACCCGCTTCGCCATCGGCGAGCCCGACCGCGGCGTCTCGCGGCGCTGCGCGGAGTTCAGCGAGGCGATGCGCGCGGGCGGGCTCAAATGCCCCGTCGAGCCGGATCTGCGCGAGGACATCTGGATCAAGCTGCTCGGCAATATCTCCTTCAACCCGATCAGCGCGCTCGCCCGCGCCACCATGGGCCAGATCTGCCGCCACTCCGACACCCGGGCGCTCGTCGAGGCGATGATGCGCGAGACGCTCGCGGTCGCCGCCGCCGTCGGCTGCCGCCCCGCCATCTCCGTCGAACGGCGGCTGGCCGGCGCCGAGCGCGTCGGGGACCACAAGACCTCCACCCTCCAGGACCTGGAGAAGGGCAAGCCGCTCGAACTCGACGTACTGCTCGCCGCCGTCGTCGAACTCGCCGGTCTCACCGGCATCCCCGTGCCCACCCTGCGCGCCGTGCACGCCCTCGCCGACCTGCTGGCGGCGACCAGCACGGGCGCCGGCCTTCCGGACGCCGCCTGACGGCGTGACCGCTGTAAGGAGCCCGTCGTGGCCCGTAACCGCTCTCGCAACCGACAGCAGAAGCAGTACCCGCGTCTGACCCACCCCCTCGTACGGGACCCGGCGAGCGGTGAACTCCGCCGCGCCACCTGGGACGAGGCGCTGAGCCGGGCCGCCGCCGGGTTCACGGCCGCGACGGCGGCCCATGGGCCCGACGCGTTCGGCATGTTCTCCTGCGCCCGCGCCACCAACGAGATGAACTACGTCGCACAGAAGTTCACCCGTGTGGTGATCGGCACCCATAACGTCGACTCCTGCAACCGCACCTGTCACGCGCCCAGCGTCGCCGGCCTGTCCGCCGTCTTCGGCTCCGGCGGCGGTACCTCGTCGTACGCGGAGGCCGAGGACACCGACCTCATCGTGATGTGGGGCTCCAACGCCCGCTTCGCGCATCCGATCTTCTTCCAGCACGTGCTGCGGGGCATACGGAACGGCGCCCGGATGTACGCCGTCGATCCGCGCCGCACCTCGACCGCCGAATGGGCGGAGAGCTGGCTCGGCCTCAATGTCGGCACCGACATCCCGCTCGCCCATGCCGTGGGCCGCGAGATCATCCACTCCGGCCTCGCCAACCGCGCCTTCATCGATGGTGCCACAAGCGGCTTCGAGGAGTACGCGGCCGAGGTCGAGCCCTGGACCCTGAGCGCCGCCGAGAAGGTCACGGGCGTACCGGCGGCGGCCATCGTCGACCTCGCGCACGCCTACGCCACCGCCGAGCGCGCCCAGCTGTGCTGGACGCTCGGCATCACCGAGCACCACAACGGCACGGACAACGTCCGGGCGCTGATCAATCTCTCCCTGCTGACCGGCCACGTCGGCCGGTACGGCTCCGGGCTGCAGCCGCTGCGCGGCCAGAACAATGTGCAGGGCGGCGGCGATATGGGCGCCATCCCCAACCGGCTCCCCGGCTTCCAGGACATCCTGGACCCGCCCACGCGCGCCAAGTTCGAGCAGGCCTGGGACGTGGTCATCCAGCCGCGCTACGGGCTCAATCTCACCGAGATGTTCGAGGCGATGGAGTCGGGCGCGCTGCGCGCCGTCTACTGCATCGGCGAGAACCCGGCCCAGTCCGAGGCCGACACCGAGCAGGCCATCCGGCGGCTGACGTCCCTGGACCATCTGGTGGTCCAGGACATCTTCCTCACCAGGACCGCCGAACTGGCGGATGTCGTGCTCCCCGCGACCGCCGCGTGGTGCGAGACGGACGGCACGACCACCAACAGCGAGCGGCGCGTCCAGCGCGTGCGCAAGGCGGTCGATCCGCCGGGCGAGGCGCGCGAGGACATCGACATCATCTGCGACCTCGCCCGGCGGCTCGGCCACGACTGGAAGTTCGCCGACGCGCAGGAGGTCTGGAACGAGCTGCGCGGCGTCTCCCCGGACCACTTCGGGATGACGTACGAGCGCCTCCAGGAGCACCAGGGCATCCAGTGGCCCTGCCCGAGCACGGACCGGCTCGAACCCAGCTATCTGCACGGCCGGCTGTGGGAGACCGACCCGGCGCGGCGCGGCGCGCCCGCCGCCTTCGGCCCGGTCAAACACGATCCGCCGGTCGACCTGACCGATGACGCCTTTCCGATCCGGCTCACCACCGGACGCCGCCTGGACTCGTACAACACCGGGGTGCAGAGCGGCGGTTTCGCCTCCCCGCTGCGGCGCGGCGAGTACATCGAGCTGTGCCCGGAGGACGCGGCCCGCTACGGCGTGACGGCGGACGAGCGCGTGCGGGTCAGCTCGCGGCGCGGGTCGGTGGTGGCGCCGGTGTGGATCGATCCGGGACTGCGGCCGGGGCTGGCCTTCATGACCATGCACTTCCCCGACGAGGTGGATACCAACTCGCTGACGATCGAGGCCAACTGCCCGATCGCGGGGACGGCGGAGTTCAAGGCGTCGGCCATCCGGATCGAGAAGCTTCCCGTCACAGCCATGAGGAGCTGACCGTGGATCTGCACTTCGGCGACAGCAAGCCGACCGACGAGGAGCGGGCGGCGGTCGACGGGCTGCTCGGCCCGCCCGAGTCGGCGTGGGAGGGCGCCGACGACCGTACGGACACCGATCTGCGCTGGGCGCGCGGCGGCCGCGCGGCGCGGGAGCGGCGCGATCTGCTGTTGCCGGGGCTGCACGTGCTCAACGACCGGGTCGGCTGGATCAGCGAGGGCGCGCTCGACTACCTCTGCCGCCGTCTGACGGTCCCTCCGGCCGAGGGCTATGGCGTGGCGACCTTTTACGCGATGTTCGCGGTGAAACCCCGCCCGGCGACCGTCGTCCACGTCTGCACGGATCTCGCCTGCGCGGCGCGCGGCTCGGCGGAGGTGTGCGCCGGTCTGGAGCGCACCCTCGGCCCGGCGGGCGCGGCCGCGTCCGGCGCCGTCTGGCAGCCCAGCCCGTGCCTGGGCCTGTGCGAACGCGCCCCGGCGGCCCTGGCGATCCGCGCGGGCGAGACCCCGGCGACCGCCGTCGTCGCGCCCGCCACCGCCGCGGCCGTCGCCGACGCGGCGCGGGCGCCCAAGGAGGCGGCGCCCGAGCCGCCCGTCGCGGTCGCCGTACCGCAGGCGGGGAGCGACGGGCTCACCCTGCTCCGCCGCGTCGGCGTCGTGGACCCGGCCTCGCTCGACGACTACCGCGCCCATGGCGGGTACGCCGCCCTTCGCCGCGCCTTCGCGCTCGGCCCCGCCGGGGTGATCCGGGAGGTGACCGAGGCGGGTCTGGTGGGGCGGGGCGGTGCCGCGTTCCCGACCGGGCGGAAGTGGGCGGCCACCGCCCAGCAGCCCGACCATCCGCACTACCTCGTCTGCAACGCCGACGAGAGCGAGCCGGGGACGTTCAAGGACCGGGTCCTGATGGAGGGCGATCCGTACGCCCTTATAGAGGCCATGACCATCGCGGCCTACGCCACCGGCGCCCACCGCGGCTATCTCTACCTGCGCGGTGAGTACCCCCGCGCCCTGCACCGGCTGCGCACCGCCGCCGACCGGGCCCGCGCCCGCGGCTTCCTCGGCGAGGACATCATGGGCCAGGGGTTCGCCTTCGACATCGAGATCCGGCGCGGCGCGGGCGCGTACATCTGCGGCGAGGAAACCGCGATCTTCAACTCGATCGAGGGGCGGCGCGGCGAGCCGCGCAGCAAGCCGCCGTTCCCCGTCGAGAAGGGGCTGTTCGGCAAGCCGACCGCGGTCAACAATGTGGAGACGCTGGTCAATGTGGTGCCGATCCTGACCGAGGGCGCGCAGGCCTATGCGCGCACCGGCACCGAAACCTCCACCGGCACCAAGCTCTTCTGTGTATCCGGCGCGGTCGCCCGCCCCGGCATCTACGAGCTGCCGTTCGGGGCCAGGCTGCGCGAGCTGCTGGAGCTGGCCGGCGCGCCGGAGACCCTGCGCGCGGTCCTCCTCGGCGGCGCGGCCGGCGGCTTCGTACGCCCCGACGAGCTGGACATCCCGCTCACCTTCGAGGGCACGCGCGCCGCGGGCACCACCCTCGGCTCCGGGGTGGTGCTGGTCCTGGACGAGAGCGTGGAGCTGCCTCGCCTCCTGCTGCGCATCGCGGAGTTCTTCCGCGACGAGTCGTGCGGCCAGTGCGTCCCCTGCCGGGTGGGCACCGTACGGCAGGAGGAGGCGCTGCACCGGATCAAGGACCGTACGGGCGCCGCCGCGGCCGGGGACATCGCGCTGCTGCGCGAGGTCGGCCAGGCCATGCGGGACGCCTCGATCTGCGGTCTGGGCCAGACCGCCTGGAACGCCGTGGAGTCCGCCATCGACCGTCTGGGAGCCTTCAAGTGACCGCGATCCCGCTGCGACCCCCGCGCCGTCTGGTCGACTTCACGCTGGACGGCGAGCCGGTCCGCGCCCCGGAGGACACCACGCTGCTGGACGCGTGCCGCGCCTCCGGCAAGGACATCCCGACCCTGTGCCAGGGCGACACGCTCGCCCCGAAGAACGCCTGCCGGGTGTGCGTGGTCGAGGTGGAGGGCGCCCGCACGCTCGCCCCCGCCTGCTCACGCCGCGTGGAGCCGGGGATGGAGGTGCGGACGGACAGCGACCGGGCCCGGCACAGCCGAAAGGTGGTCCTGGAGCTGCTCGCCTCCTCGACCGATCTGTCGACGACGCCGCGCGCCGCCGAATGGATCGAGGAGTACGCTGCGGAGCCCGGCCGCTTCGGGGCGGAGGCCGCCCGCGTGGACGAGGAGCCGAAGGTCGACAACGACCTGTATGTCCGGGATTACGACAAATGCATCATGTGCTACAAATGCGTCGACGCATGCGGTGAGCAGTGGCAGAACACCTTCGCCATCGCGGTCGCGGGCCGCGGCTTCGACGCCCGTATCTCCACCGAGCACGACGCGCCGCTCACCGACTCCGCGTGTGTCTACTGCGGTAACTGCATCGAGGTGTGCCCGACGGGCGCGCTGAGCTTCAAGTCGGAGTTCGACATGCGGGCGGCGGGTACCTGGGACGAGTCGGCGCAGACCGAGACCACGACGGTGTGCGCGTACTGTGGCGTGGGCTGCAACCTCACACTCCATGTGCAGGACAATGAGATCGTCAAGGTCACCTCACCGCACGACAACCCGGTGACCCACGGCAACCTCTGCATCAAGGGCCGTTTCGGCTATCAACACGTACAGAACCACGCACAGAACCGGGACTGATCGACATGGGACGGGTCACCGAGCGACGCCGCGTCATCCGCATCCGGGACGGCGCGGTCAGCACGCGTCCGGACACCCTCGTGGCCGAGGAGCCGCTCGAGATCCGGCTCAACGGCAAACCGCTGGCGATCACCATGCGCACGCCGGGTGACGACTTCGCGCTCGCCGCCGGCTTCCTGGTGAGCGAGGGCGTCCTCGGGGACGCGGACGAGCTGGCGAACATCGTCTACTGCGCGGGCGCGACCGAGGACGGCTCCAACACCTACAACGTGGTGGACGTGAAGCTGGCGCCCGGCGTCCCCGTCCCCGACATCACCCTGGAGCGCAACGTCTATACGACGTCGTCGTGCGGCCTGTGCGGAAAGGCCAGCCTGGACGCGGTACGGACGACGGCGCGCTGGGCGCTCGGGGACGGCGAGGACGACGAGAACACCCCGGTCCGGATCGACCCGCGGACGCTCTCCGCCCTCCCCGACCGGCTGCGAGCGGCGCAGCGCGTCTTCGACCGGACCGGGGGCCTGCACGCGGCGGCGCTGTTCACCCCGGACGGCGAGCTGCTGGACGTACGGGAGGACGTGGGCCGGCACAACGCGGTGGACAAACTGGTCGGGCGGGCGCTCCAGCAGGGGCTGCTGCCGCTGTCCGGGGCGGTTCTGCTGGTCTCCGGCCGCGCCTCCTTCGAACTGGCGCAGAAGGCGGTGATGGCGGGGATCCCGGTGCTGGCGGCGGTCTCGGCGCCGTCCTCGCTGGCCGTGGATCTGGCGGCGGAGACGGGTCTGACACTGGTCGGCTTTCTGCGCGGCACCTCGATGAACGTGTACGCGGGTGAGCACCGGCTCGCCCTGCGGACAGCGGTCGGCGGGACCTGACGCCGGTCCGCCCGCTGCACGGGATGGCGGGCCGGCCGGCGGGGAGCGCCCCCTGCGCCGGCCGGTCCCTTCCCGTCACCCTGTGTCCGTCCCTTCCCCCGATCAACGCGGTCAGCCCCGGCGCCTCCGACGCCCCCATGTCGCTGCGGCCCGGCGAGACCGCGTCCGACCGCACCGAGCGCATGCAGGGTCGCGGCGGCCGAGGAGGTAGCGGCCGCGGTGCTCCATCTCACCTCACCCGCGGCGGGCACCGCGGTCGGCACCGATCTGGTGGTGGACAGTGGCTCCTCGGCCTGACCGCCCGTCCAAGGCCCGGCCGACCGAGCCGACCGAGCCGAACACGTGGATGGCCGGGGCTCCGTGGTGGCGTGGGGCTGCCCCCACCCCGGGGCGCGGGCAGCCGTCATGGTGAGGCCGCCACCGTCCCGGGCGGGCCAGTCCGCCGTGGGCCGGCCGGGCCCGCGCGTGGGCGGCGCGCTAGCCGGTGACTTCGCACATGGGGTTTTAGGTCTCCAGCCAGCGGGGTCTGGTTTCGTCGATGCCGAGGAGTTCGAGCAGGTGTGCTTGGACT